>JBGSIP010000070.1:0-3197 GCA_041742495.1 Planctomycetaceae bacterium | reverse complement strand
TGATGAAGCCCTGACAGGTGGGCAACGGGTGTTGATGCGGCTGCTGGGAGGAGAACTGCGCTATGACCGCGTGCCGCAGTCACAACAACACCTGCTCAGACGGGCGACTCCCCAAGAGTGAGGACCGCGAGGTAAGAACTGCCGCGCAACCTGGTGCCCTAGGTTGTCGGGGCCGCACCATGATGTCTGTGGATTCGCCCCTGAGCCATTGAGCACTGGCGAGAAGGGCGCGGTGATGTGGAAGGGCATGGGCAGCATTGTCTGTCATCACATCTGCATCACGGGCTTCCGGCAGCGGCATGGTTCTGTTTCGACGGGTCTGGTCGACATCTGGAACGAGCTGCGGACGACCTTTCAGGATCCTCACAGCCATGTGGCCTGTCATTCCTGGAGTGCGGACTGGGATGACGTCGTCGATGTCATTGCTCGCTTTGCGGGAGAGCGGCCGCCGGAAGTGCGGATCTATGCCTATTCTTGGGGAGCCGGGCATGGGGCCATGTCATTGGCGCGAGCGCTGCAACGACGCAAGCTGCGCGTCAGTCTGATGGTGCTGTGCGATCCCGTCTATCGGTCGCGGCATTGGTGGGGACGCTGGTTGGCGCTGGTGCCCAGCGAATGGCTGGGAGGCTGGCCGCGCATTGTCGTGCCCGCGAATGTGCGCCGGGTGACGGTGTGTCGCCAGTCGCGATCGCTGCCGCGTGGGCATCTGGTGGAGGCCTGTGACCCCGGCCAGACCGAGGTGACCGAATGCGGTCTGTGGCCTTATGGTCACGACGCGATGGACAACGCCGCAGAGTTTCGACAGCTCGTCTTGCGGGAGGCCCGTTCATGAGACAGTTGCTGGCACTGTTGATCGCCATGTCGGGTTGGCTCCCCTGGCTCGATACGCCAGCCGCGGGTGCGTGGGGGCCATGTGTCCCGATGCAGACAGAGGCGGTGATTGTGGTCAGCGTGCCGGGCACTTGCGATGGGCAACGATGCTTGCCTGCCCGCACCGAGCAGCGCCGCGTGTTGGGATTCGGAAACGGTGTGGCGATTGGCCAGACCGGAAGCACCGCGTGGATTCTCACCAACGCGCATGTGGTGAGCGAGCCACATCCGCAGGTATGGACATCGGCGGGCTGGGTTCGCGGAGAGGTGCGGTTTGCCCAACCGGAACTGGATCTGGCGGTGGTCGGAGTTCCAGCCGCGGAGGGTGTGCGGACGGTCCGCCTGTGTCGCAAACGCATCCACGTGCCACAACAGGTTGAGCACTGGTATTGCGAACAGGACGGCCACGTTTCCCGCCGGGAATGTCGCCTGACGCCGGATCTGAGGACTGGCGGCCGATATGCAGACGGGTTGCTCAATCTGCAATGTCCCGTTGCGGAAGGGCAGAGCGGCAGCGGTGTGTATGTGTCAGAAGGACTGGCGGGCATCGTCAGTTTTCGCGATCCGGCAGCTGGCAACGATGGGGGTGTGATTCCTGCGATTGTCATTCTGAACTGGCTGAACGGCTTGCAAACGGCCACCAGCGACAACGCTGTCACTGCAGTGTCTGTTGACACAGAGCTGCCAAACGCTTCGCAGGCGGCTGTGGGGTTGACCACGGAAGAAGTGCAGGCGTGGCGCCGCGAGTTGGCAGTCTTGCAACAGGAGGTGAGTCGACAGCAGTCGCTGCTGGCAGAGTTGGCCCCCTTGCGTGAACGGCGTGTCGTTCTGGAAGACGCCGCTGGGCGCGTGACCGACGCGCAGACGTATGCTCCGAATGAGCCGATTCGTCTGCGGGGCAGCTATCGCGCGCCGCGGCCGTCCGTTCCTTAGCTGGCTGCCAAATGGCAAGCGAATGCCGAATGATTGCCGAGCTTTACAGAACTGGCTGGATGGTCTGGCCAGCACATTGAAAGGAGAGTCATGCCAGAGGGAATTGCGATGTCGGACATGTCCCCGAACGTTGCCAATCACATGCTGACCCAACTGATGCAGTCGGGGACGGTGGCACAGAACAACTTTATCACCGTGCAGAAGGCGTTGGATTACGACTACCTCGAAAACAAGCGGATGGTGACGCTCGATGAAGCGGTTGGCATCCGGGAGGTGCAGTCGAAGGTCAATCCCGGCGGACCGGGTGCCGCCTCATGAGTGATCCGTCAGCAATCGATGTCTCGTTCCCTGCTGAGAGCCTGACGGAGGACGACGAGCGGTGGCAGCAGTGGGCCAGCGAAGATCGGGCCCTGGACGCCGCGTTCCTGACAGGGCGACTATCCCGCCATTTGTCGCTGCAGGCCGGATTGTTGCGATCCGGCTTGCAGCCCGAGTCGGCCTCGATTCGTGCCGGGAGCGTGCTGCCGCCCACTGCGGAGACGAAGCCGCGGGACAGCGGATGAAGTCTGGTGAATGACCAATGGGTGGAGCAAATCTCGGATGTCCCCTGCGCATGATGCCGACCTGTGGTCGCGACTCGGTCGGTTCTGGGCGTCGGTCAAAGTGGCCGAGCGGGCCGAGTCGCTGCGGCAGGCACGTCGCCGATTTGCCAATGTGGAATCGCTGACGCTGCAGACACGCCGCAAGTTGCTGGGAGACGAGGCCATGTCGGTAGCGCCGGGCGACGAGGATGCGATGCACATTGGGGATGACAATCGGGTCGTCCATCAGCATTCGGCGGCCAATCCGTGGTGGCCACTGATGGCGGGCGCGCTGGGAGGCGGTGCCATCGCCTGGGCGGCGCTGATGGGACTGTCGCAGCAGGCAATGGGCACGGCCCATCGAGATTCGGTTGCCCCTCCGGCGGTGACTCCACCGTGGAGTGATACCGACACCGACACAGTACTCGAACTCTCGCTGCCCTGACAGCGCGGAGATGCAGGAACGGCCGAGGGACGAGATCTTCCAACGGTTCATCTGCGGCTGCAGATGTACAGAGAAAGTCAGCGATGTCTCAGATGCTGTTGAATGTGATTGAGCAGGTGGCCGCAGAGGCGTTTGCGGCTGGCGAGGATGCGGACGTGGTGGCGGTTGCGAATGCGGCCACCGTCGAGCAGATCGATACCACGGCGTGGACGAAGGAACTGTGTCGGGGGCGGCTGCAGCCGGCGACCTATGCCACGGTGATTGGATCGTTGTTTGCCGCGCAGGCGGCGGACCCCGATGTGAACGAACTGTGGGCGAATCTGATTTCTCCGGCCGGCGTGCAGTTGTTTCAGCCGGAACGACAGCAG
>JBGSIP010000069.1:0-2642 GCA_041742495.1 Planctomycetaceae bacterium | reverse complement strand
GGCGCTCTGCTGGACCACTGCTGGAAGCCGTGACGTTCGACAGTGAGTTCCGCGGCAAGCAATTGGGCGAGGGCAAGAAGAGCTACGTCCTCACCACGTCGTTCCGGGCCGCGGATCGCACTTTGAAATCCGAAGAAGTCGACGCCGCCCAAACGGCCATCATCGCTGCGTGCGAACGAGAACTGGCCGGACAGCTGCGGGGCTGATGCAACATGGCGTTGCACGCTGCGTTACGGCTGGGCCGGCTTCAACTCTGGGGGAAGCGGCGTGGCTTCCGCGTCGATCAGATACAGATCGAGATAGCGCGGAGCGCTGGGATCTTTGCAGTACAGGCAGATCACGTTTTCTCCCGTTTGAATACTCCAGCGGGCCGACGTATCCAATTCGACGTATTCGTACTTCGTCGTTTTGCCGGGAACACGCGTGATCTTCCAGTTGTTCACGAACACGTCGACAAGATCGTCGTGATGGACGAGCAATGACACCACGGCGGGAATCTGGTCGAACGTGACCTTGCGGCGCAGCCAGATTTCGGGCGTGTTCCAAGCGGTGTTCACCACGCCATCGGTGGCATCCGATGTGCCAAAGCCTGCCTGGCCCTGCGGCCACTGACTATCGTCAAAGTCCGGCCGCGTCCAGGCGTCACCGGGCTGCGTGAAGGTGTAGCGCCACATCCCCAGCGGAATTGGCTGCCCTTCCTCGACGGCCGGTTCCTCTTGTGCACACAACAAGCGGGCGGACCCGGGCAGCGCTCCGGCTGTGACCACCAACACTGACAGCCACACAACGACCGCACGAACCAACGCTGACATGAGCAGTTCCTGAGAGATACCGGCCGGAAATCAAGCCCCGAAGACTTCAGAGATCCTGAAACATAACAGCCCTTTTATTGCACCCCTATGAATTCCAACGTCACGCGCATGAGAAAGCCCGGCTGCCCACACGAGGCAGCCGGGCCGTTTTAAGTGCTCGATCAGAAACGCGGCCGTCCTGGGGCTCTAGAAACCGTCAGAGCGGCAGTCCTGTCCGAGTGGGTGGGCCGAAAGGCGAGCCCGCCGGCTGTCTAACAGACGCCACCTCGGTTCTGGCTACAACTGTCGTAATCCACAAGACCACCTCCTTTCTACGGGTTAAACAAGCCGCGAACGAACCGGAAAGCCATCCCATTCATCCACGACACAGCGTCCTGTCGCGGTGCGTAAGCCGCGACCCGTGTGACGAACTTTTACACACGTCTCCTGTCGCTTCAAGAGCAAGTCTGGCCGAAAAGTACCGGGGTCGGAATTTCCGGTCCGACCTTGACGGACCGTTCATATCCGTCCCAGCGACTCCGGCCACACGCCATTCCAGCTTGTTTCCCGGCGGCACCGCAGCCGTTTCGCGATGAATGCCCCCTGGGATGGCCCCGCAAGGCCAATTGTTCACCCGATGACACTGGCAGGAATTCGCAAAAACTTGCTGAAAAACACCTCTGGGGTCGCCGCCACAACGGGCAGACAGCGCCCTTGGCCCGCGGGTTCGCGCCGAGGATGGCGCAGGGGAGGTTTGCCATTGCTCCAAGTGTCGGGCAAAATGCGCGTCGTTCTGTGGCCTTCGGATTTGCGTCTTGCGAGGGCCATCCCCTGCGGCTGGCGACCAGAGGCAGGGAATTTCTCCAGCCGTTGAACTCTGATTCCCCAAGTCTGCTCACATGATCTCTCACGACGTTTACTTCACTCTGCACGACGGCAGCGAGAACAACATTCGCAGCCTGATCGCCGCGTGTCACAAATATTTGAGCGGTCATCCCGGGGTGGTGTTTTATGCCGCGGGGGGACTGGAGCCCGAACTGGCCCGGCCGGTCAACGATCGCGATTTTCATGTGGCGCTGCATGTGGTCTTCACGGACCGCGCCGCCCATGATGATTACCAGGTGGCCGAGCGACACCTGCAGTTCATCAGTGAGCACAAGGCGAGCTGGAAGCAGGTCCGCGTGTTTGACAGCATTGTGGAGAGCGCCTGAACGTGCCCCCTGCCCTCCCCGGCCTGACGCCCGAAAACGCCTGGGGCGACCCGGCCCAGTTGCTGGCCGCCAATCTGGAAGTGGCGGCGAATGTGGTCGTGGAAGGGTTCATGATTGGGCAGCATGAGAGCCCGTTTCGGGGCAGCAGTGTCGAATTCGTTCAGCATCGCCAGTATGTCCCCGGTGATGAAGTCCGTCGCATCGACTGGCGGGCCTTCGGCAAGACCGGCCGCTATTACATCAAAGAGTTCGAGGAAGAGACCAACCTCAACGCCTATTTGCTGCTGGATGCCTCCGGCAGCATGGCGTATGCGGGCAAGACGGTGTCGAAGTTTGCCTACGCCCGCCTGCTGGCGGCTGTGCTGGGGCGATTGTTGCTCAAACAGCGGGACGCCATTGGCCTGACGGTGTTTGACACCACGGCACGGACGTTGCTGGAGCCTTCGGCCAAGTCGCTGCAGTTTCAGCATCTGTGCGAGCAGCTCAATCGGGTTCAGCCGGGAGGAGAGACGTCGTGGGGCCGGTTGTTGTCGGGTCTGCTGCCACGGCTGCGCAAACGCTCCCTGCTGACGATGATCAGCGATTTTTATGATGACCTGGGAGCGCTGGAGGCCGTGCTGCGGCTGTGCCGCTCGTCACG
>JBGSIP010000068.1:0-7236 GCA_041742495.1 Planctomycetaceae bacterium | reverse complement strand
CGGCGTTTACTCGAAATCGTGTGTTTGAACTGCCGTCTCGACGGCGTAACCCTCAGCCCAGAAATGAGAAAGCCCTTCGACGTACTCGTCGAAGGGCGGTTTCTAGAAACAAGCGGAGAGGGGGGGATTCGAACCCCCGGTACGGTTTGACCCGTACACCGCATTAGCAATGCGGCGCTATCGGCCACTCAGCCACCTCTCCTCACACTTCTTCCCGCTGCCGCGGCACCGCCTCCAACAGAATTCCTCGGTGCCCTGCGAACTCGCCTCGACCTCACAGCCAAACATCCACCAGCAACCTGAAAGCCGCGAGACTCCTCACGCCGATTGGATGTGGCGGGCAGCAACAAAGCGGCTGAAGGGAATCGAACCCTCATTTGAAGCTTGGGAAGCTTCCGTGTTGCCACTACACCACAGCCGCAGCGTGACCGCTTCGGGAATCAGACTCCCGTGACTCGTTCCGCCCGGGGCAGCCATGACCCTGTGCGGGAAGTCGAAAGTATGGCGACGAAAGGCAGGCGGGTCAAGAACGTCCCGGCATGGCTGGTGTCGCGACCGATTTGGTATCGGATCTCGCCGGGATCATGAAGATTCCTTCACGATCGGATTCGCCATGTTGCGATTCTTTGCCGCAAGGGAGACACACGCCGTCACCAGAGGAAACTGTGTCTGCGTCATATTGACGCAGAACGTGGGCGTTTCGGGGAATTCCTCTGTTCGGCCAGCCGCCGAGTCATTCACACTCACTGTCTGAGTTGATAAAAACTGCGGCGTCAAGGCGGGCCCCCAAAACCCCCTGTGCGTTCCGCGGCCATGTGGTGATTTGAGCGTGGTGTTCTGGGGGGACCGAAGTCGGGCGTGTCGTCTGCAATGGGCAGGTGTGCGGCCGGTTTTCGTGCCGCTTTGGTTGTGACCACGCGGGAACGCTCCTCGCGCCCAAGTGTCCGCCATGGCCTGTGGCTCCCAGCCGTGCGACGATTGCTCAGGGTGAGCAGGCGTGGCAGTGGCCGGCGGTCGGGTTCACGCGGCAGTTCCCTACGGAATTGAGAGACGACGGACGGTGCCGAACAGGCAGACCAGCGGCAACAGATTCGGCGGGCTGCAGGCGTCTTGCCGCTTCCGGCGGCTGGCCTCTTCGCGACGCCGAATCTTTGACGCGACCCAGAACAATCGAGCAGTGCGCGGATGATCAACATCACCAAAGGTCTGGACGTTCCTCTTTCCGGGGCACCGCGACAGGAAGTCGACGGCGTCAAGCGGGTGTCGAAGGTGGCCTTGCTGGGCCAGGACTTCGTCCGCATGAAGCCCACGATGCTGGTCAAGGAGGGGGACGAAGTCGCCCTGGGGCAGGCCCTGTTTGAAGACAAGCGGAACCCCGGCGTGCTGTTCACGTCGCCGGCCAGCGGCAAGGTGCTCTCCGTGATGCGGGGAGCCAAGCGGGTCTTTCACGGCATCGAAATCGAAGTCGGCGGTGACCGGGAATTTACGTTCCAAAGTTACACCCCCCAGCAACTCGACAGCCTCACCGGGGAACAGGTGCGGGATAACCTGGTGCAGTCGGGTCTGTGGGTCTCGCTGCGGCAGCGGCCTTACAGCAAAACGCCGCCGATTGACGCCACGCCGCGGTCCATCTTCGTGACCGCGATGGACACCAATCCTCACGCTCCAGACCCGCAGCCCATTATTCAGGCGCGTGCGGCCGACTTTGTGAACGGGCTGCGCGTCCTGCATCACCTCACCCCGGGCACTGTGTTCTTGTGCAAGGGGCCTTCCGCCATGACGCCGGGATTCGACCTCCCGTTTGTCAAACTGGAGATCTTCGACGGTCCCCACCCGGCGGGGCTGCCCGGCACACACATCCACCACCTCGACCCTGTCGGCGGCGGCCGTGTCTCGTGGTACATCAACTATCAGGACGTCATTGCGATCGGCCACCTGTTCACCACCGGCCGCGTGGATGTGGAACGGACCATTTCCATCGCCGGACCGGTCGTGACCGATCCGCGGCTGGTCAAGACCCGCCTGGGTGCCAACATCACCGAAATTGTGCGCGGCGAACTGGCGGCGACGGAGAACCGCGTGATCTCCGGCTCCGTGCTGTCCGGTCGCAAGTCGGCTCAGCCATTCGATTACCTGGGCCGCTATCACCTGCAGGTGTCGGCGCTGAAAGAGGGAACCGAACGCGAATTCCTGGGCTGGCAGACCCCCGGCTTCAACAAGTTCTCCTTGCGGCGCGTCTTCGCCTCGGCGGCCACTCCGGGCAAGCAATTCGCCATGACGACCTCCACCGAGGGCTCCAAGCGCGCGATGGTGCCCATTGGGGTGTACGAAGATGTCATGCCCCTGGACGTCATTCCTACGTTTTTATTGCGGGCTTTGATCACCAAAGACACCCAACTGGCCCAGCAACTGGGGGCCTTGGAACTGGATGAAGAAGACCTGTCCCTGTGCACGTTTGTCTGCCCGTCGAAATACGAATACGGGACCATGCTGCGGCAGGCCTTGACCACCATTGAAGAAGAGGGCTGAGCGGCGGCGGGCCACCAACAGTCGCGACCTGCCGTCTCCCGCGCACTGTCGTGGCAGGCCGCACACACCGTCGAGATTGCAGGCGTTTTCTTGATGATTGCCTGAGCTTCCCGAAGGGGGCACACACGTATCATGAAGGCTTTACGAGACTACTTGGACAAGCTGCACCCGATGTTTGCCAAAGGTGGCAAACTCGAGCGGCTGTTTCCGTTGTACGAGGCAGGGGATACGTTCCTCTACACGCCCGGCGAGGTGACGCACGGTCCCTCGCACGTTCGCGACAGCCTCGACCTCAAGCGGCTGATGATCACCGTCGTCGCGGCACTGGCCCCGTGCATCGTCATGGCGATGTATAACACCGGACTGCAGGCCAACCTGGCGCTGGCCCAGTTGGGGCTGGAATCCGCCGAAGGCTGGCGCGGCTCGCTGATCAACCTGCTCCACCTGGGGTATTCCCCATCAAACGTGCTCGCCTGCATGGTTCACGGGTTCCTGTACTGGTTCCCGGTCTTCCTGGTCTGCAATGTGGTGGGCGGGACGTGTGAAGTCATTTTCAGTTGCATCCGCAAGCACGACATCAACGAGGGGTTCCTCGTCACCGGGATGCTGTTCCCCCTGACGCTGCCACCGGACATTCCTCTGTGGCAGGTCGCGATCGGGATTGCGTTTGCCGTGGTGTTCGCCAAGGAAGTCTTCGGTGGCACAGGGAAGAACTTCATGAACCCGGCGCTGACTGCGCGGGCGTTTTTGTACTTCGCATACCCCATTCAGATTTCGGGCAACAAAGTCTGGGTGGCCGCTCCCGATGGGTACTCTGCAGCGACGTCGCTGGGTGCTCTCGCCGCGGCGCCGGCCCAGGTGGGCATGGATTCTATCACGGCTTCAGTCGATAACGGCGGGCTGGGCATTAGCTGGTGGGAAGCCTTCATCGGCACGATCCCCGGTTCGATGGGCGAAACTTCAGCCTTGGCCTGCCTGCTGGGTGCCATGCTACTGATCGCGACCGGGATTGGTTCGTGGCGGATCATGGCAGGCTGCCTGATTGGGGCTCTGGGCCTGTCGACCGTGTTCTACGGCATTGGCCTGGCCGGGTGGTCGGACAATGCCATGTTCCAGATGCCGCCGTGGTGGCATCTTGTGGTGGGCGGATTTGCGTTTGGAGTTGTCTTCATGGCGACCGATCCAGTCTCCGCCGCAATGACCAACGCCGGCCGCTGGTACTACGGTGGGCTGGTTGGCGTGATGACCATTCTCGTTCGCGTGGTGAATCCTGCCTTCCCGGAAGGCATCATGCTGGCAATTCTATTTGGCAACGTGTTTGCTCCCGTGATCGACTACTTTGTCGTGCAGGCCAATATCAACCGGAGACTGGCTCGAAATGTCGCGTGATTCCCTCGGCGGAACCATCCGCATCGCCGCGATCCTGTGTGTGGTCTGCTCGCTGCTGGTCTCTGGGGCGACGGTGATGCTGCGCCCTCGCCAGCAACGCAACGCCAAACTCGATCGCTATCAAAAGGTGCTGGCCCTGGCGGGCAAGATCGACCCCAAGATTTCCGATATCGAGAAAGAGTACGGCAAAAGCCTCGAAGAGCTGTACCAAGAATACGTCACACCGATGGTGATCGATCTGGCGACAGGTCAGGTCTCGGCCAACTCTGAGGAACTCATCACCGCGGGCTGGGATCAGGAGAAAGCGGAGAAAGATCCTCAGCTCTCGACCCAGATCCCGGCGGATAAAGACGTGGCTGGCGTCGGTCGACGCGAAAACCAGTCGTATGTCTTTGTCATCAAGGACAAAAGCGGGGCACCCGAGCAGTACATTCTGCCGATTCGCGGCAAAGGCCTCTGGTCAACAATGCGGGGCTTCATATCGGTGGATCGTACGGGCAAGGAGGTTCGCGGACTGACGTTTTTCAAGCACGGCGAAACTCCCGGACTGGGAGCGGAAATCGACAATCCCAAGTGGCAGGCCCAATGGCCGGGCAAGCAGATTTTTGGTGCCGACGATGACGTCGCCCTGCAAGTGTTGCGCGGACAGGTGGACCAAACCTCTCCAGCCGCCATCCATCAAGTTGATGGGCTTTCGGGAGCGACCATTACCTCGCGTGGCGTCGAACACACTATGCGGTATTGGCTCAGCGATGAAGCCTTTGGCAAGTTTCTGGACTCTCTTCCCTCGGGTGCCGGCGACGCTGGCAAACCGGTCGCCGCCCACTGAACAGCAGACACAGTTTCGGCCAGGGTTCACCCGCGCGGTGGATTCCGGACGGCCACGACTTGAGGACAGAACGCAATGGCTGAACCAAAAAGTTCGACGGTCTTGATCGAACCGATCTTCGCCCAGAACCCCATCGCCCTGCAGATACTGGGAATCTGCTCGGCCCTGGCGGTCACCAACAAGCTCAGCACCGCGATTGCGATGTCGATCGGCGTGACGGTCGTCACCGCCTGCTCCAACGCCGCGATCTCCCTGATCCGAGATCAGATTCCCAACAGCATCCGTATCATCGCGCAGATGACCGTGATTGCTTCGCTGGTGATTGTCGTCGATCAGGTTTTGCAGGCGTATACGCCGGAAATCTCCCGCACGATGTCCGTGTTTGTGGGACTGATCATCACCAACTGCATCGTCATGGGACGCGCCGAAGCATTTGCGATGAAGAATCCTCCGTGGATCAGCTTTCTCGATGGGTTGGGCAACGGGCTGGGCTACTCGATGATTCTGATTGTACTCGCCATTGTGCGTGAACTGTTTGGGCTCGGGACACTCTTGGGCTATCCGATTCTGCGGCTGGTGTCTGAAGACGGAGGGTGGTACACGCCCAATAACCTGATGATCATTCCTCCCAGTGCGTTCTTTCTGGTCGGAACCTTCATCTGGGTGCTGCGGACCTTTCGTCCGGAACAAATCGAACGCGAATAGTCGGCGGCGTGGACTGCAGCCTGTCTGCCGTCCGGCCCGCCTGACCTTTGTTGCTGACTGTTTTCCTTCCCACTGCTCGTTGTTGAGACCGCCATGCTTGAGAACTATCTGAGCATTCTCGCCAAGTCCATCTTTGTCGAGAACATGGCCTTGGCCTTCTTTCTGGGCATGTGCACCTTCCTGGCCGTGTCCAAGAATGTCAAGACGGCGATGGGTCTGGGAATCGCGGTCGTCGCCGTGCAGACGATCACCGTCCCGGCGAACAATCTGATCTTCCAGTACATCATCAAGGATGGTGCCTTGGCTTGGACGGGAGTCGAAAGCCTGGCCAATGTGCAACTGAGTTTCCTGGGGCTGATCAGCTATATCGGAGTGATCGCCGCCATCGTGCAAATCCTGGAGATGACTCTCGATCGCTTCTTCCCCCCGTTGTACAACGCGCTGGGCATCTTCCTGCCGCTGATCACCGTGAACTGTGCAATCTTGGGGGGTTCATTGTTCATGGCCGAACGTGAATATGACTTCGGCGAAAGCGTGGTGTTTGGATTTGGTTCCGGTTTTGGTTGGGCGTTGGCAATCGTGGCCATGGCCGGCATCCGTGAGAAGTTAAAATACAGCGACGTGCCTGCTCCGCTGCGCGGGCTGGGCATCACGTTCTTTACGGCCGGTTTGATGGCCTTGGCCTTCCAGGCCTTCTCCGGGATTCAGTTGTAGCCTCGATCGACGTCTGGCAGCGTGCAACGCGACCCTCGGGGACTCTTCGGATACAAAACATGGAATTCGCAACGGTTATTCTTGGGGTCCTCATCTTCACCGTCGTGGTGCTGCTGCTGGTGGCCCTGATTCTGGCTGCCAAATCGCAGTTGGTGGCCTCGGGCGACGTAAAGATCAGCATCAACGGACAGAAAACGCTCTCGGTCCCCGCGGGGGGCAAACTGCTCAGCGCGCTGGCCGCCAATAAGGTGTTTGTCTCCTCGGCCTGCGGCGGCGGCGGTACTTGCGCCCAGTGCAAGGTCCACATTCACCGCGGAGGAGGAGACATCCTCCCCACCGAGCTGAACCACATCTCCCGCAAGGAAGCCCGCGAAGGCCTGCGGCTCTCCTGTCAGGTGGCGGTCAAGCAGGACATGGACATTGAAGTCCCGCCGGAAGTGTTTGAAACCAAGAAGTGGGTCTGCACCGTCAAGTCGAACCGCAACGTCGCGACCTTCATCAAGGAACTGCTGCTGGAACTCCCCCCGGGCGAAGACGTCGGCTTCCGGGCTGGCGGCTACATCCAGATTGAGGCCCCGCCGCATACCGTCGAGTACAAAAACTTCGACATCGAAGAGCGCTTCCACGAAGACTGGGACAAGTTCAACATCTGGCGGTTCAAGTCTGTCGTCACCGAACCGGTCATCCGCGCCTATTCGATGGCCAACTATCCCGCCGAAAAAGGCGTGATCATGTTGAACGTGCGGGTCGCCTCGCCACCGCCGCGGGCCCCGGAAAACACCCCCCCCGGCAAGATGTCTTCCTACATCTTCAATCTGAAGCCGGGCGATAAGGTCACCATCAGCGGCCCGTACGGCGAATTCTTCTGGAAAGACACTGCGTCCGAAATGGTCTACATCGGCGGGGGTGCCGGCATGGCCCCGCTGCGATCGCACATCTTTGATCTGCTCAAGGAGCACAAGAAGACTAACCGCAAAATCTCGTTCTGGTACGGCGGACGCAGCAAGCGTGAACTGTTCTATATGGAAGAGTTCTACGAACTCGAAAAGCAGTTCCCCAACTTCAAGATG
>JBGSIP010000067.1:0-6503 GCA_041742495.1 Planctomycetaceae bacterium | reverse complement strand
ATCTGGCGTCCCAGGGCGGTCACGCCGCGGTAGTCATCGTATCCGAGCGAGGTGACCAGCATTTGCAGAGGTGCCTGCGGGTCGACACGCGGGCCAGGCATCTGGCGCAGAATGGCCTGGAACAGGGGCTGCAGGTCCGGGCCGAGTACAGGCGTCAATCCCGCCTGAGCGCTGGTCGCCTGGGCATAGATGACGGGGAAATCCGCCTGCTCGTCCGTTGCGCCAAGCTCGATGAAGAGGTCAAAGGTCTGGTTGAGCACCCGTTCAGGTTCGGCATCCTTGCGATCGACCTTGTTGATCACCACGATCGCCTTGTGGCCGCGCTCGAGAGCCTTCTTAAGCACGAAACGAGTCTGCGGCATCGGGCCTTCAGCCGCATCCACGAGCAGCAGGACGCCATCGACCATGTTCATCACCCGCTCCACCTCGCCGCCAAAATCGGCGTGACCCGGGGTGTCGACGATGTTTATCTTTACCTGCTGCTGTGACACGGCGTCGTAGATCGAGATGGCGGTATTCTTCGCCAGGATGGTGATGCCGCGTTCGCGCTCCAGGTCATTCGAGTCCATCACCCGCTCCGCCACCTGCTGGTTGTCGCGGAAGGTGTGCGCCTGGCGCAGCAGGCCGTCCACCAGGGTGGTCTTCCCGTGGTCGACGTGGGCGATGATGGCAATGTTGCGGATATCCGTACGACGCATGAGACTGTTCTCTCGGCCCCGCGCGGGCGACCCCTGGCGGAGCGGACCCTGAGCGGGAAAAAACCTACTGGGAGCGGGTAAAACACAACTGTGCGGAGCGCTGCCGTGTCAGCTTTGACACTGCGGCACCACTGACAATTCGACATGCCGTCGACAAATCGGCACACCGTGGGATACGGCAAACCGCGTCCCGGTCGGACAGCAAGACCTGCGGGGCCGTCGGGCGGCTTCCATCCAGTCCATCTCGCCGTCCAAACTGCCAGCAGACTCGTCCGCCAGCCAACCAAACCTCAGGCAGTCCAGACCTTCCATCAGCCGGTCAGGAATTCCGCCGGGCTGGACTTCAAAATCGTATGGGCATGAACTCGTGTGGGCATCCATCAGGAACGACGACCGGTGAGCAGCACCCGTGGCGAATGTGGCGAGGCATCTGTGAGCAGCCGTCAATCCAGCAGCAGTCCAGGTGACCAGCCTGCCGAATTGCAAAGCGGTATTATAGGGGATGTTGCCCCCGCTAACAGCGAGAGTTTTGTGCGAAATCCCGCTTTGAGTCCAGATCACTTCGCCGGACCAGCCCTGCTGGTCAGCGTCTTTTCCCCCGCGGAAGTGTCCGCGGCCCTCGCCGGAGGGTGTGATCTGGTTGATTTCAAGTCCCCCAGCGGCGGAGCCCTCGGGCGGCCCACGGAAGAAACGCTGCACGAATTGTGGTCGGCCGTCCGCGCTGCACGCCGGGACGCTGTTGTGTCCATCGCGATGGGAGACCTCACAGACCCGGAGTTTTCCGTTCCAGAACGCATCAGCGAATGGAATTGGGACCTGTATCGGCAGGCGCGATTCCTGAAAATCGGACTACGAGCCAGCGGGACAGACGCCGGCGGATGGCGCGCGAACGGCGCCCCCGATCGGCGATTGGCCGATTTGCTGCGCATCGCCGCGGATCAGGGAATTGGTGCCTCGCAGTGGGTGCTGGCCACCTATCCGGATGACCCCGCTGCTTCGCTCGACGGCCGGATTGGCGAAATCTTGGAACTGACCCGCCGGCATGAGGTCGTCGGACTGCTGCTTGACACCGGCCGCAAAGATGGCCGCAGCCTGCTGGAAAAAGTCGCTCCAGAGTTGCTGGAGCGTGTGGTGGCGGCGTGCCGCCAGGCAGGCTTACTGGTGGGACTGGCCGGGCAATTGCAACTGCCTGATGTGGCGTCGCTCCAGGGTCTGGCTTCGGACCTCATCGGCATTCGTTCGGCCGCCTGCCGCGGGGGGCGGGCTGGCGAGGTGGATGCAGCGCGGGTCCGGGAGTGGAAAACCGCCTTGTCTGCCGTTCGTGTTTGACGAGTCGCGATTCCGCCGCGACGATTGAGTCACAACATCTTGCCCGCCAGCTTGTTACCGCCCAGGATCCGCCGCGATGCCCGCCAGTTTGAAACGCCTGCTGACGATCCTGATCGCCGTCCTCCCTCCGGTGCTGGCGGTCAAAGTGGCCACAGGGAGCGACGACTTTGCCGGCTTCCTTGCGTTGCTGGGCACGACATCGGCAATGCTGGTGTGGTGCGCCAGTCGCTATCGGCGCAACCCAAATCTGGCCCCGACCCTGCTTTGGGTGGGCGGCCTGATCATCCTGGCCTCGGCCCTGCTTCAGGCCGCCCATGTGCTCGCGAGCGGCATGGTCACGGCCGGATACCTGGAAGGCATGGGCACCGCGCTGGCTACAGAGGGGGGCACTGGACGGCTGGAGATTCCCAGTTGGACTCCGCCGCTCACGGTCGTGCTGGCCGGCCTTCTGTTCACAACCGGCACGACGCTGCTGGGAATTGGAATCGTGTGGTCGATCCCCGCCCCCGCATCAGCAAGTGGTCCCGCCGAGGAACTTGGCACGCGTCCCAGGCACACATGAGTCCCCGCTGTCGTGACGGAGGATGGTAGGTCTGCTCCCGCGGTGTGCGAGACCCGCAATCACGGAGGTGAGTCCTGATGGGTGTCGCAGCGACTCCGGCAGACCACGTCTCTGGCCCCTGCCGCGGCGTTGGCGAACCCCGCCCGCAGCGAGCGTCACGGCGGACTTTACCTTACCTCAGGTCGTGCCCCTGTCGGTCTTTGCGACACGGGGGGCTTTGCGCCTATACTCTGCGGAGTGAAGTCGCGCAAGGTGCGAAAGCAGGAGGCTCCCTGCGGATTGTGCCTATGGCATTGCGTTGCCGCCCCGCAAGCGGAGCGGCATTTCCGGAGAGGGTGCGGACCTGTGGCGGCATGTCGCATTCGCTACCGCATCTCCACCGCGAAGTTCGGTCTTCACTCCCCAGCGGGTACATCCTCAACGCCGGCGGTAGACTCCCAGACAAACTCCGGAAGTCGACCCAGCCGCAGAACCCTGACGCAGTTTTTTTGACGAACGGAACAGACGATATGGCCGAGCAAGTCCTGGACGGCGCGGTCGCGGGAATTGATCCTGCGGAACTGGAAGAATGGTATGCCTCGCTGGAGGACGTCATCCGCCGCTATGGTCCAGAACGCGTGACGCAATTGCTGGTGAATCTGCGGGAGCGGGCCTACCTGCGTGGCGTGATGATGCCCTTCACTGCCACCACGCCCTATCTCAACACCATCGCTGTCGATGACCAGCCTCCGTTTCCGGGCAACCTGGAAATGGAACGGCGGATCAAGAGTCTGATCCGCTGGAATGCCATGGCCATGGTGCATCGCGCCAACAAGAAGACAGCCGACGAGGGTGGCGGTGGCGTGGGGGGACACATCTCCACATTTGCGTCGTCAGCCACGCTGTACGAAGTAGGGCAGAATCACTTCTTCCACGGCCGCACCAGCGAGCACACCGGCGACATGGTGTACTTCCAGGGTCACGCCGCGCCGGGCATGTACGCGCGGGCGTTTCTCGAAGGCCGCCTGGGCGAAGAGCACCTCAACAACTTCCGTCAGGAAATCCCGCGCGGAACAGGGTTGTGTTCGTATCCGCACCCGTGGCTGATGCCGGAATTCTGGCAGTTCCCCACCGTATCGATGGGGCTGGGCCCCATCACCGCGATTTACCACGCGCGGTTCCTGCGCTATCTCGAACACCGGGGCATTCTGGACACCAGCAAGTCGCGCGTGTGGGCGTTTTTGGGTGACGGTGAAATCGACGAACCGGAATCGCTGGGAGCCATCACACTGGCTGCTCGCGAGAAGCTCGACAACCTGATCTTTGTGGTGAATTGCAATTTGCAACGTCTGGACGGACCCGTGCGCGGGAACGGTAAAATCATCCAGGAACTGGAAGGGGCGTTCCGCGGGGCCGGCTGGAACTGCATCAAGGTGGTGTGGGGCGGCGACTGGGATCCGATCCTCTCCCGCGATGCCGAAGGGCGACTCGTGCAGCGGATGGGCGAGATCGTCGACGGGCAGTACCAGAAGTACAGCGTGGCGGGTGGGGCTTACATCCGTGAGCACTTCTTCAACACGCCCGAACTGGCTGAGATGGTCGATCACCTCAGCGACGAAAACCTGCACAAGCTCAAACGCGGTGGTCATGATCCTGAGAAAGTCTTCGCCGCCTACCAGAGCGCCGTGGATCATAAGGGGGCTCCGACGGTCATCCTGGCCAAGACCATCAAGGGTTATGGCCTGGGAGAAGCCGGCGAAGGCCGCAACACGACTCACAACGAAAAAAAGCTGGCCGAGCAGGAACTGTTCAAGTTCCGTACGCGGTTCGGTATTCCGATCAGCGACAGCGATGTGAAGGACGCCCCCTTTTATCGCCCCGCGGACGACAGCCCGGAAATGAAGTATCTCAAGGCTCGGCGTGAAGCACTGGGGGGGCATCTGCCGGCCCGTAAGCCGACGGAAGAACCGCTGGATGTTCCGGCCCTCGACCACAAGGCATTTGCCAAGGCGATGGAAGGGTCTGGCGATAAGCGCGCCTCCACGACCATGGCCTATGGTGCCCTGCTGATGCAGTTGATGCGTCACGAAGGGATTGGCAACCGCATTGTGCCGATCATTCCCGACGAAGCGCGGACGTTCGGCATGGAAGCCTTCTTCAGCACATTCGGCATCTACTCATCGAAGGGGCAATTGTACGAGCCCGTCGATCGCGAGCAGATGATGTACTACAAAGAAGCTGTCGACGGGCAGGTGCTCGAAGAGGGCATCAACGAGGCCGGTGCGATGGGCTCGTTTGTCGCGGCGGGCACGGCGTATTCCAACCTCGGCGTGCAGATGATTCCGTTCTACATCTATTACTCGATGTTTGGTTTCCAGCGGGTGGGCGATCTCATCTGGCTGGCGGCGGACAGCCGGGCCAAGGGCTTTCTGGTGGGGGGCACGTCCGGCAGGACGACGCTCAACGGGGAAGGGCTGCAGCACGAGGACGGTCACAGCCACCTGATTGCCACGTCGGTCCCCGCGATTCGCGCCTATGACCCGGCTTTCAGCTACGAGTTGGCCGTGATTGTGCAGGATGGCCTGCAGCGCATGTACGTCGACAACGAGCCGGTGATTTATTACCTGTCCGTATACAACGAAAACTACGTCCAGCCGCCGATGCCCGCCGGGGTCGCGGACGGCATTCGTCGGGGCATGTATCGCCTGCAGAGCACGACGGGCACCGCCGGTCAGCAGCGGCGACCGCAACTGTTTGGCAGCGGGACGATCCTCAACGAAGTGCTGCGGGCCCAGTCGATTCTGGCGGAGCAGTTTGGCATTGGCACGGATGTCTGGAGTGTGACCAGTTACAGCGAGATGGCCCGCGATGCCATGACGGTCAGCCGCGACAATCGCCTGCATCCAGATCGCGCCGCCAAGGTCAGCTTCCTCGAAACGACACTGCAGGGCATTTCAGGTCCGTTCATTGCCGCCAGCGATAACGTCCGGCTGGTCCCGGATCAGATTCGCGAGTGGGTGCCCGGACCGTATGCCGTGCTGGGTACCGATGGCTTTGGCCGCAGCGACACGCGACCGACTCTGCGACGACACTTTGAAGTCGACGCCGAGAGCACTGCGTATGCCACACTGCTGGAGCTGGCCAAGCTGGGTGAGTTCGACAAGTCCCGCCTGCCGGGAGTCCTGCAGCAGTTCCAGATCGACCCGGAAAAAGTCAATCCCCTGTATGCCTAGTTGGTAGCGAGCAAAACAGTGATCTCACCGCCGCTGTAGGTCAGGCTGTGCCTGACGCAACTCACACACGACGGCACCTTTCGCTCACAGAATTTCGCTCACAAGACTTGCATCTGGAAAGCAATGTGGTGGTCTGACGATCGGTGTTTGGCAGGCAGAGTTGGGGGCACGTTCACTTCGCGTCAGGCACAGCCTGACCTACGCTGGCTGCCAAGACGCTGCCACGCGACGGGGAAAACCACCACGGCCTGAAAGCAGAGCGGATCTTCGTTACGGACTCGTGGATTGCACTGACGTTTCTAATTATTGACACCAAGGATCTGCCAACGATGGCAATCGAGTTCAAGCTGCCGGCCGTTTCTGAAGGAGTGAGCCAGGCAGATATCGCCGCGCTGCGGGTCAAAGAGGGTGACACCGTGACTGAAGGTCAGGTGGTCGCCGAGATTGAAACCGAAAAGGCCGTGGCCGAAGTCAACATCACGGTGGCCGGCACAATCACACGCATTCACGTCAAACCGGGCGACACCGTCCCGGTTGGCGGTGTGCTGATGACGGTCGAGTCCGCGAACGCCGCGGGTCCCTCCGGCACCAAGCCGTCAGCCGCACCCACACAATCCCAGCCCGCAGCCGCCACTCCAGCGCCGAAGGCCGACACAAAACCGGCACCGGCCGCCAAGGCTGGCAATTCCGGCGGGACCGGCG
>JBGSIP010000066.1:0-9755 GCA_041742495.1 Planctomycetaceae bacterium | reverse complement strand
ACGGTGCGACCGCTCGGTCGCAGTTTTCCAGGTCGTTGCCACCGCTTCTACAGTTGCCACAGAGACGGTCTCCGTCGGGCGGAACGCACCGTAGCCAGCGTTCGTTTTCGCCCCTGCGCCCAAGTGGCACAATGCTCCGAGCAGCCATTCACTCGCAAGAGCCCGCAACTCGTCGGCCACGTCGGCACGGCGTTTCGCTAACGGAAACGTGAACGTCACGCCGGGAGCGGCAGCCAGGAAGTAGACGGGCACCGGGTTCTCCCAATCGCCGGGAGGATGTTCGTTGCCATTGTGCTGGTAGTAGTCAGGGTGGTGATTGTTGACGATGTCAACAATCAGCTTTGGCCACGATTCCGGCCAGGCATCGTGGAAAATCATGTTGCCGGCATGAGCCCGCTTGCCGCCCGTAGTGCGACGCGACCGATCACGGCGGATCTTCTGATTGTCAAGATGTTGTGCGAACGCAGACATGAGTGTGCGGACTTCAGGCTTCGGCGGGATGTGCGGCCCGTATCCAAACACTTCGTCGATTCGGTCGAGTGCGAGATCCCATTGATTCTCTTTGGCAGCAGTCCACTCTTCTCCGAGTTGATTGGGCAACCAGACGGTTTCCGCAAACGCGCGGGCCATGCCTTTCAGACCGCTGCCAGGGAGATAGACGAACCCGTAGAGTGGATGCAGGCAGATGCCGGCGTTCTCCAAGGCGGAAGCACGCGACAGATGCAGAGTCAAGGGGCCGGTCGTCGTACAGCGCAGCAACGACGTAGCGGACCGAACCCATATGTCGTTCCATCGCTGCCACAATTTGGAGAAGTCAAGCTCTCCAGGCATGGGAGGGGGCAGCGCGGCCACAGCTCGGATCGTTGGCAGTTGAACAGTTTCCTGCCACTTCCCCGTCTCGCGCTCCGTCGGGTCGTAGGATTCAACGAACTTATCAAGAAGCAATCCCTGATGAGTACATTGTTGGCGATGACCACCAATTGACTCAGGTAATGGGACTATCAACGACATCACTCTCGCCCTCCTTACGAATGTCCTCATCTGTCAGCCCTTCCGCTTCGGCGAAGCGGTTCAGCCACAGCAGATACGCCATGACTTCGTCGGTCGCGCGGCGCAGGAACTCCGAGTTGCCCTTGACGATCCGTTCCAACAGATCCTTTGATTCGCCTGGCTTTGGCGGGAGGCGCTGCTCCATCCACTTCGAGAGTTCCACCAGCAATTCCGGGGCATAACCCTTGGCCTTCAGAAATGCCAAGGCCTGCCCGAGACCGGCGGCCATGATCCGGGTCGGAAGCTTCTTGGCCTGGCCGCCGAATTTCTTGGCCTGTTCGTGCGGAAACTTTTTGTCCTTTCCGTCTTTGCATTCGATTCGAGGCGGATACTTCTTGTCGATCTCCCGAACGACGTCCCAGGCATGGCTGGCTCGGCGCTGGTCAAGCGTCTGACGGGGCTGATGGGAGACTGGGCTCATTCTGCACCTCCATCCAGACGCACGGCACAGAGGCCCTTGCCAATGGTTTCATCGCCGCCGATTTGCAGCACAGGCGGCAGGTTCTTGCGGAGATAGCTGAGCATGTCCGCTGCCGACATCCCGTGGCCCTCCCGCCGACTGGGGCTTGCCAGCACGACCGAATAGAACAGCGTTTCGGGAGGCAGGAACTCCTCGTAGAAGAGCGCGCCGGACTTCGCCGTTTTGCGTTCGTAATCCAGACCGACTCGGGCGACAACCTCCGTCGCATGGCGGACAAAGTGCGTGAAATCGTCGTCATGCAGCACGACGAGATGGCTTTTGATTCGCTCCTGCGTGAAGGCATCCGCGACAGCGTGGTCCGCCATCCATTGTGCGACAGATGTCGCCTCGCCGGTCACTTCAAACTCAAACTCTTCCAACAGCAGCTTGTTGCCGTCGACGATCAACGGGCCATCCCTGTTGCACAAGGCCCGATCCTTGGCCGGCAGCGGCGTCACGGACAGGGATGCGCCATGACCGTTTGAATTGGCGTCGAGCCTAAGATCGCGAGCGAGTCGTCCGAGCACAGCCGGACAAGTCACCCAGGCGAAGACCCCTTTGAGCGACCGTACGGGGAATGCGAGAATTCGGGCATCGGTCAGGCTGAGAGCTCCCGCGTGGCCGTTCTGCTGATCGACCTTGCCGGGTCCGAAGGCGGCGACGAGGTCCGCATCGTCCTCGTTGGCGACACGTCGTCTGCTGCGTTTGACCCGGCGATTGGTGTCACCCTCCGCCGCTTCTTCGAGTTCTTCGGCATAGTTCTCGGCCGCTCTCTCGCGGCACGCGTCCCGAAGAATCCCTTTTAGCGCTGAGCCAGGAACGATTGGCCATTGGGTGTGACGTTCCCGCTGAATCGGGAGATCGACTGTTCCCAGGGCGGTGCCCGATCCGGGGTGCATGCCGGTCTGGGCGTGGAGAAAGAGCAGTTTCGCCAACTGCTGGTGTGGCGAACGCGAAGGCGTGTCAGTCATCGGTCCAGACTCCTGTCAGGCAGCAACCCCAGCCGAGTTGACGATCTTCGTCAGTCTCGGCTAGCGAGTTCACATTGTGTTCGGGAAGGGAATCAAGAAAGAAAACACTGCCCGCTTGCGCGGCGAAGCGGGTCGGTTTTGGGCAGCGATTTGCCATGTCCCAGCCGGAAAAGGGAGCCGAACCGGGAACCGCAGCCGCGATGACCTGATCGGCGAACACTTTCGGTTTCCAGCCAGCCTGGAACGGACACGGAGTGGTCAACAAGACGAATGGTTTCTGCTTCACTGTCAGCGTGATCTTTGGCCATTCGAACGAAGGAGAAATCCGGCGAACGGCAGCGTGTCGCCCTTCACCGCCGATGGAAATGGTACGGATTTCATCGATGAAGCTGGCGTTGGGCTCGTCCTCCGGCAGAACAAGTTCAGCGTAGATGGCAACGCTTTCCTTCAGTGCCAAGAAGCCACGGCCATAAATCTGCGACTCTTCGGCAACGAGGCGATCCGGCGAAATACCGATCCCCGTGCGATGATCCAATCCAAAGAGTTCCTCGGAATGGACGACTTCGTCCGTCGGGACAGTCTCGCCAGCCAGAAACTGCCGAAGGCCCGTGGGCGTCAGGTAACCGGTAGACGGTTCGGTTGGTTCGCGACTTCGCAGCCATAGCGGACGTAACCCCGCCTGGTCTCCGCTTGGGTTCCAGCCAGGCACTTCATCTTTGCCCAGCGGTGCGACTCGGTGAAGCGCAGTATGGACCCCGGATTTTGATTGCTGAAGCGTCGCGGGTATCGGGACGAGGACATCGGCTCCATGATTGCCTGAGGTCAGACGCGCAAGCCAAGGCCCGCGAATCGTGATCCGGGCGATCCACTCTCCCTTCTTTCCACAGGATCGTGAGACGGCCTCCGCGAAGGTTGCGGCTCCTCTCATCTTGGCGAAGTCGCAACCCACATGCTGTAAGAGGGCCGTGCGAATGGCCCCCGCCAGAGTCTGCGGCAGCGGCAGTCCGCTCAGCAGTCGTTCGGACGCTGTGAACGGGCGTCCGTCCCGGAAAAACAGGACGTCCAACGGGTCCAACAGAAGCCCGACTGTGGTCGAAACGGCGGCGTTGGTCATTGATCCCTCCCGCGAGCCAGGAAGGATGCGGTATGGCACAACGTTAGGAATGAATCCAGCGCTGCCCCAGCTGTCCCGAATCGCGGCTTATCTCCCGCTGAAGTGCGGACTCTCTCGCTCCGCAGCTGGTCGAATGCGTCCGCGAGCTCGTCGGGAGGAATCAGCGAGGGGGTCGGTTCGTCGCTGCGATTGATTTGCCGACGAATCTCAGCTTGCATGGCCGGAACCGGCAATTGGTTCAATGTGGATCGTTGCGCATACAGGTGATAAGCCCAGCGATCCGAAGCCCCCGCCATGAACTGGGTCATCCAACTCGAAACAGTCGTGACGAATGGCCAAGAACAGATGGCCGAGGTGTGTTCCCCCGAGCGACGGCGGACTCGAATGCACAGGGCGTCCTTACCTGCATGTTTGGCCGCTTCCTCTGCAGCGCGAGCGTCCTGCAGCGCCAATCGCAGGTCGTCTTTGGCATGCACGACGACCACTCCTCCCGAAATCGTCGCTCGCGACCCCATCATCAGGTAATTGCGCCCCTCGCTGGTGTACCAGTCCGCGCTGTAGGCTTGGCGCAATTCGCTGGCACAGGCGAGGGCGCTGCTGGTGGGCAACAGAACAAGCGTGTCATCCCCACCAGAATAGATCGTCGTGCCACGGTGCCTTGCGACGATGGCGGGCACAGCATGCAATGCAAAGTTTGAGAGCGCCGAACTGATGGCCGCGTGGAGTGCAGGCCCCACGGGTCGGCGAGCATTGAGCCCGGCGTTCGCTGTGTCTCCCAGTTGGTCGTAGTAGGTCACCAAGTCGGGATGCATGATTTCGCGAACGGCCGGCGACTTCTCACCTCGCAACCAGCCGCCGAGGTCGTCGCCGTCAAGCTTGAGAACCGTGTAGTACGCCGGAGCGGGGCCATGTTGTCGTCGGGCAGCCTTGATCTGCTCAAGTACCGACCCTGGACATTCGGGCTCATCGGGGTTGTCTCGACTGCAATTCCACCCCAACCACTGGCCATTCCACTCGCCATGATTCTGCCGAACGAGCGAAGGATCAATTCCCGCGAGATTCAGCCATTCGGCTGCGGCAACGGTGTAGGTATCCGGAAATCGCAGGTCGGGTTGCAGCAATTCCAACTGCTGTCGCAGGAACGCCGGAGCGGCGAATCGCTTTACCTGCGCCACCGCACTCAATGCTTCACCACTGCGAATCCGGACTCCATCGACCGAGACATCCTGAGCGGCACGATCCCAGAACTTCCGCGATTCACCGAGGTCATCCGGCCCCATCTGTTCGTAGGTTCCGAACAGTGAGCACTTCTGAGGCACACGGTCACCGTTGGTCAGAGGACTTCCCGAGGCAGGCACGTGTCGGATCGTTCTCTGCGCAGCAAGAATCCGCCTCGCCAGCTCCACCTGGTACTGCCAGCGGCCAGCATGATCCTGAAGATATCCAGTCAGTTCGCCGGGCGGAATCGCACCTGCCATCCCGCGAATCGCCTCAGCCTCGGGAAACGCTCTCGCAAAGGTATCTCGGCCAGCAAGCAAGGAGGCCAGCCGCTGATCTACAGAGTCTCCCGATCCACCCAATGGAGTTACCGCGACATGAGCTTGAAAGTACTCCTCGACCTGAGAGTCCCAGCGCTTGTCCCAACCCTCGCAGATCTTTCCAAGCTCTGGTGTCAGCGTTTGACGAACTCCATCGGCAAGCTGGATCCAAGCTCGACGAGTTGCCTGTCGGCAGCGGTCCGCCATTTCGTTCGCAACTGCTCCTTTCTCGCCCCACGGGACCACGGCCAAGAATCGGTGCGGCAGACAGGGAGTCATGCGCAATTCACGTTTGGGAAGGTCAACCAAGTTTTTCAAGCCAGCTTGATTCCGCAACCACAGGTCGACCAGCGGAATTCCTCGCAATGACGGAAAGATCACTGCCGACGGTCCGAGCTCCTCAATGACTGGCAGAATGGAGCGAAATGCGAGCCACGACAAAATCATGCTGCTCGACCAAAGATCGCGAACGGATCGGGACGCTTCGATGAACCGTTGGACCGGACCTAACGCGAATGAGAGCAGAGCCAAATCATGACCGTTCGATTCGGCCGCTTTCAGGCCAGCAACGATATCGAGATGATTCCAGATCGAATGGTCGGGAGTTCTGGTGTCGGCTGGAATGAATGCAAAGAAACTGTCTCCGTTGTCAATCAATTGATCTTTCAGAAGCCTCCAGACGGCTAGAAATCGGACTTTCAGGTGGTCGGGAGCCGTCGCCGGAATTTCATCCGCAAGAGCCTGATAAACTGGCTGCTGCCGTGCAACAAATTCGACGTCCAACACGGGAACGGCCAGCGATTTTTCACAAGCCGACAAAGGATGAACGATCCGCACTTTTCCATCGCCCGGACCGACTGCGCGCTCACCCGACGCTCCAGCCGTGGGCATTGGCAGGCGTTCAATGATGGATGCCCTGGGGTCGGCAGTCGAGACGGCGCCTTCGAGGACCCGGCGACTGACATCTTCCCCGACCAATATCTTCGAGATGTCACGAGCACGAGGCACATGGCTCTGAATCGAGAGCGCCTTGTCCGGTGGATCGTGCAGGTACGCCAATAAGACATCTTTCCAGTTCGCTGGCACAAGTCCGCCCTTTCCCGCAAGTTCCCATCCCGCGATCCCAACCTCATTGGACTGACGAACAACGAACTTAGGTTCGTGACCGCGAGAACTCTGCCGAGTCGGGGAACTGCGATTCTAGTCATCGGTGAAATTTCAAGCACTATATCCACAGAGAATTCGAAAGACTATTCGGTGCAGCATCTTCATAACTGCCAGGTCGGACAGATCGTGTCCCACCTGACGCGACATTCTTTCTTCGGCGGCAGCTTGCAGCCCGTTCTCCTCGTTCAATGACTCCGGAATTTTCCCGAACTCGGACGGATGCCATGCCGCGCCCATTTTAACTGGCGACACACGTCTTGCGATGGTCGCTTAATGAACGAACAAGAGCGCGCAAGGGAGATTTATCATGACGACGAAGACCAAGGCGGCAAGGCTCGACACCGGAAAGAAGATGAGACAGGTCGGCCCAGAGCTGGGAAAGCTGATCCGTCAACACATCGCTACCAAGAATCGCCCGGGATCGTCATACGTGTCGGGCCATGCGCGTTCTGCAATTGCACAGCGATTGTGTGATATTTTTCATTCTGACAACTGCCGGCCAGGAGACGCACTTGCATTTCCGGCGGTACGATGACACGACTCATCAGCAGAGGAACTACGGCTGTGCCCCCGGCTGTTCTTGAGCTATCGAGACTGGCTGGCGGCACGTCTGCCGATCGATCCGTTTCCCAACTGACCGACACGTCAACCGACACTGATCACAATCGCTACGGAGTCTGCACGGGTAGATCGTCCGCCGTCAGATACTGCTGCGTTGCGTGTCGGACGTGGAACGTGCGAACTTCATCGGCAATGATCGTGAAGATGATCCGGTGCGTCGAGCGATGGCCGCTGCCAAAATGCAATTCACGCAGACCTGAAGGCAACGGGTGCAATTCGGGCGCAAAGGGGCAGCGGTCAGGGTGCATCGAAAGAGCGGTGATCGCCGGATAGATCTTGTTGTACCAACTCTCGGCCTGACGGCTGGATCGCTGCGTTGCCCACCAGCGGGTGATCTCGCGGATGTCGTCTTGGGCTTGCTGAGAGATGATCACGCGGTAGTTCATGAGCGCGGAGCGAAGCCACACTCTTTGTGCAGATCGACGTCAAACTCTTCGAAGGACTGCATCCCGCCAGCGTGGATGTCTTCGATACCGCGGAGGATCGCAACACGGGCGGCGTCTTTACGAGCAGCATCAACAGATAGTCATCGATCGTCGCGTAACCGGCAGAGATCGCTTGGGACTGGATGTCCCGGCCCGTGTGTAGTTCGATTTTCATGGCGTCCGTATCCTCTCTTGGCGGTTGACTGGCCTGAGCCTAACGCGGCTTGGCCAGCGCCGTCAAAGCGGTTGTAGACAGGCTGAACAACGTTCCCCATCGGCGCGTCAGGATTCTCACCCAGATCGGATTGACCGGCCAGTCACGAACGCATCAATGACCTTCGGAACTGCGGATACCGCGCCGCGGCCCCGTGAGGCGCCCGGCATGGTTGTTCCGCAGCGTGGTCGTCGCGGAATCCGGGATTCACCACAAGGGCGACTATACGTTGCAGATTCCCTCTTTGACGCGTTGCCGAGTCACGATACGGGAGGTTTTTGCGACCTGGAATCCGATCTGCGAGCCTGTCAGGGACACCGTCGCCAGAGTGCCCCGGCGCGTCAGAGTCCGATCGTGGCGGGACGGTTGGCGGCTGCGTCCCAAGACGGAGAGGTACTCGTGAACGAGTGGTCGTTCGGGCTGTCGTCCGCTCCGGGATGACATTCAGCCACCTGTTCACGCTTGCGGATTCTACTCGTGATGAGTTCGTCGGCGGTGATCTGTCCCTGTCGGGGCCGATCAGCGGTTGGCTCTGCCTGGTGAGAGGACTTCAGAGCGTTGACCCGGTCAGCGAGTTTCACTGTCGTCGAGCTATTGTCGTCGACGTGCTGAGTGGCCGCAGAGAGCTTGGCCTTGAGTTGGTCGCGGAGTACCGTGAGTTCGGTGAGGTACGTTTCCTGGAGGAATGGCTTGCCGAGCCGGGCCTGGTAGTCGCGGAATTGGGACTGGGTGATGTTCAATTCCTGTCTCAATTGGTGGCATTCCTGCTGATAGCCGCCGGCAAGACGGTCGAGAGCGTTCAGGATCGCTCGCGGGCCTTGGTGATCGCGGGAGATTCGGGTCTTTCTGGTGATCTCCCCTTGGAGGTAAACGTCCGGCGAGAACTCCGGATCGAGAATCAGGCCAAACTCCAGGCCGTGGTATCTGCCGCACAGAATCTTGGCGGGCTGATGGAGCAGGACCGGGAGCGACTCCAGCTTGGCGGCCAGATGTTGCAGCAGATCGGCTCGGGGAATCCCTCGGCCGCTGATCGTGACCGGCTCGCCGTCGTGGTTGGTCATCTTGGCGGCATCGGCAGTCAACTGTTCGAGTCGAATGTTCAATTGCTCGATCATTCTGGGCAGGTCGCGGACGTTCCTGCGGGCGAGTAACTGTTCATCCAGGTGGTTCTTTTTCAGCAGGTGCAACCGCTGCAGCTCGGCACCGGCTTCTGCCAGCGTCAGCACTGCGGGGTTGCCGGAGGCGATGGCTTTGACTTCGGCGTAGCTCAGTTCCTGGTTGCCAATATCTTCGGCGGTGCGGAGCAAGTTGTCACCGGTCATGACCTGGTTGATGAACCGGGCCTTGGTCTCCAAGGCTTGCCCCATGTAGGCGTCGAATCTCCCCTCTGCCACATAGCGATGGATCGACACTTCGGTGGTCTCGTTCCCATGTCGCAGAATCCGACCGTCACGCTGTTCGACTTCAGCCGGTTTCCAGGGGACGTCGAGATGATGCAACGCCACCAACCGTGTCTGGACGTTGGTCCCTGTCCCCATCTTCTGGTTACTGCCCAGCAAGACTCGCACCGCTCCGCTGCGAACCTGCTTGAACCGAGCCTGTTTCTTCGCGTCGCTCTCCGCTTCGCCGATCGAGGCGATCTGCGCGCCCGGGATTCCGGCCGCGACCAGCTTCTGGATGATCTCGGCATAGGAGGAGTAACCCCATTGGGTAGGGTTGACTCCCGTGTCACCAAAAATCAGCTGCGTGCCGCGAGTGCTGGCCTTCCGATTGAAAATCTCCGTCACGGTTTCCACCAGCCGGTTAATCTTCGAATCGGGTAAGTCTTGCGCATCAACAGCGATCAGGCGGGCATCGGTCTCCAGTTTCCGGCCGTCGGTGGTGATCGCCAAAGCGTTGTCTTCCCGGGGATCGACTTTTTCCGCGCGGATGCGTTCGTAGCGCTTCACAAGCTGTTGCTGAATCGCGAACTGTGCGTCCGACATGGGACAGGCGATGACGTCCGGTTTGTTTCCTTGCAGTTTGGGACGGGGTAGATTCAGCATCTCCACTGTCTGGAGATCCGCGAACGCCCGAAACATCTGCTACAGCTCCGGCAGATTCGTGAACTCGGCGAACCGGGACCAGGGCCGCAGTCCCGCCCCGTCTGGCGTGATCTCCATCGAGTCGACCACTTCCCCCAACATGGCGGCCCA
>JBGSIP010000065.1:0-2654 GCA_041742495.1 Planctomycetaceae bacterium | reverse complement strand
TCGGGCGGATGGGGTGTGGGATCAACTGCGGACGGAGGACACCGAGGAACAACCGGCGGGTGCGGAGGCCGCTGTTGCGTCGCTCGCGCCACCTGCTGCGCTCGAATGCCGACTGCCCATGCCGGTGTTTCCGTTTGCCGACGGCGTATCGAGTGCCTTTGACCGCGAGCGTTACCTGACAGCAGTGCGGTTCACACAAGAGGCGATTCGGGCGGGAGAGATCTTTCAGGCCAATCTGACGCAGCAGTTATTTGCGCGGCTGGCGGGCGACCCGCTGGATTTGTTTTTGCGTTTGTGTGCTCGCAATCCCGCACCATTTGCGGGGTATTTTGCGGGCGATGGTTTTGAAGTGATGTCTGCTTCACCAGAGCGGTTTTTGCGGGTCTCGTCGGATGGGCAGGTGAGCACGCGACCGATCAAGGGGACGCGACGGCGCTGGACGCAGCCGGAGGCTGCCATGTTTCAACAGGCGGAACTGCAGGCCAGTGAGAAGGATCGCGCCGAGAATGTGATGATTGTGGATCTGCTGCGGAACGATCTGTCGCGCGTCTGCCGGCCAGGCACGGTCGCGGTGCCTGAACTGTGTGTCGTGGAGTCGTTTTCCACGGTGGAACATCTGGTGTCGGAAGTGACTGGCGAGTTGCAAGCTGGCTGCAGCGTGTGGGATTTGCTGCGGGTTGCGTTTCCCGGGGGGTCGATCACCGGAGCCCCCAAGATTCGCGCGATGGAATTGATCACTGAGCTCGAAGGGCTGGCACGGGGCGCCTATTGCGGATCGCTGCTGTGGGTCGGTCTGGACGGGGCCTCCGACAGCAGCATCCTGATTCGCACGTTTGCGCATCGCTCAGGTTGGCTGCAATGCGGCGTTGGCGGCGGGATTACGCTGCGGTCCGATCCGGCTGCGGAATACGAAGAAACGCTGGTGAAGGCGACCGGGATGCTGGCAGCACTGCGACCGTAACGCACGGTTCGATGCCACCGACGCATGCCTCCGACCTTCAGGCAGCAACCCTCAGGCGGATGGTCTCCCCCAGCGAATCTCAGCCGCCAAACGGAGGCCGTACGGTACAGATCATCGAAATTCAGATGGTCGAGCGCGCGCGGGAACCGAGCCAACCAAGCGCTTCGTTCTGGCTGACTCCGCTGGCATCGAGCAGCCGAAACACATCCGCGGCACAGGTCACCTGCAGTTTGGCATAGGCACGACTGCGGTGTTTGGCCGCAGTTTGCTGCCCGATATTGAACTCGGCAGCAATCTGTTTGACCGATCGGCCGTTCAGCACGAGAGCGAGGGTTTCTGCTTCGCGCGGAGAAAGCTGCTCGATGGCTTTGAACACTCCGGTGCGCTGATCGCCGTGTCCGGTGACATGGATGGCGGCGCCGAGCGTTTGCGAGAGTGTGTCGGGGCTGAACGGTTTGGTGAGGAACTCCGTTGCTCCGTTCTTGAAGGCCCGGCGACACGTCTCCAGATCGCTGAGCGCGGTCAGCATCACGATGGGGATGCGGCGATCACGCAGGCGCATCTCCTGGACCAGATCCAGGCCAGAGACGCCAGGCATCACCACATCGACAATCGCGCAGGAGAACCGACCGGGTTCAAACCGCGACAGCAGTTCCTCGCCCGACGAAAAGGATTCGGAGGGGAAGCCCAGATTGCGCAGTGTGATGCGGAGCAATTGCCGCAGATCGTCATTGTCGTCCACGACAGCAACCGGGAGCGGAGTGGAAGCGACAGTGCGTCCGGCGGGGAGGGATTCGCTGATCATGATGAGGCGCCATGGGGATCTGAGGCAGGGCCAACCAAAACACGCGATGTCGCCCTCATCGAGTGCTGTTCGTCACCCGCCTTGTCGACGGACAAGACGGAGTGGGCTCGCATTCCAACGGCGAGCACTTGTGCTGGAGAGAGTATCGCGATGGAAAACGACGCCAAAGTCATCCAATCCAAAAGATGGGCAGTGGTCAGTCGTGCCGGCAACCTCAAATCTGGCCCGGCGGGCGAACTTTGTGGAATCGGCGCCGGTCCGCCGATGAGGCAGGACTGGAATATAAGGGGTGGAAACAAGGGGGACGGGAGAAATCGGGGCCAGCCAGCCGTGGTTTGCCGCCGGAGAAAGGTGGTAGTGCCGGGCGGCGAGATGGGTTGGCTCTCTTGCCGAAGGCAGGGGATTTTGCGTGGTCGACCGCCGGCGATGATGAGATTTCGCGTCTTTCTTGGGTATGTTGGAGTTGTTCGGCGACAGACCGTTTGGTTCGCCTGTGGCCATCTGTTGCCGAGTGGGCGGACGAGCGGCCGAGCCTGCAGGTGCCACCCGGGAAGTGAACAAGGTGACGACCATGTCGAATCGCGCGACGTTCGTGGGGTTGAGAGTCTCCGAATGTGACCAGCTGTGGACGCTCGCGGTGGTGCTCATTGCGGCCGCGGCGATGTCTCTATCGGCGCGTTCAACCGCAGAGGCCGCACCGCCAATCAACGTGGTGGTGATTCTGGCGGACGACTTGGGCCTGGGCGATGTGGAGTGCTGTTATGAATCGGCGCGAGCCCCCACCCCGCGACTGAACCGGTTGGCGGCGGAGGGTTGTCGGCTGACGAACTTCTACGTGCCGACTCCGTACTGCGCGCCGTCGCGAGCGACGCTGCTGACCGGCCGCTA
>JBGSIP010000064.1:0-6011 GCA_041742495.1 Planctomycetaceae bacterium | reverse complement strand
GGCGAGGTCGAGGTGGTTGCCTATGCCGACGTCGCCACGCCCGACGCGACAACTGAGCGGCTGCGAGCGATGGCGCCTCGGTGGCGTTCGCTGGCCGGGCTGACCGACGAACAGGCGATCGAGAAGATTCGGGCGGATCGAGTCGACATCCTCGTGGATCTGGCCGGACACACCGAAATTCGCGATGACAACCAGCTCACCAAATCGGCATGGTCCCCGTGGTCGGGCCAGACCTTGCGGGGGCAGATTCTGGGAACCTGGGTGGGCGGACGCCCTGTTTTCGATGGCCGACAGGTCGCCTCGCAGCCGCTGGGCCGCGAAGCGCTGTGCGATACGCAACGCGGCGGATACTGGGCCACAGACGACGGCATCGGGCCGGCGTGAAGGCTTGACGCAACACAGGGACCCGAATCGATTGACGTGAACGGCGCGGCTGACGCCCCCGGCATCCATTCGCAGGCGCGTCAATTCACAGGCGGCGATTTCCGCTGACCACCCGCCCGATTGGCCGCCGGCTTATCGGTTTCTTGGGGATCCTCACCTCGACGAATATCGGCCGGAAGGTAAACCGTCTGCGGCACTCCGGGAGTCGAACGACCTGTACTGGCAATCTGCTCCAGCCGCGTCAACAGCCGCTTCGCCACTTCTGGTTCCGCACTGATCAGGTTGCTGGACTCGTCCAGCGTCGCGGCGAGATCAAACAACTGCTGGTCGGGCAGTTCCACAGTGTTGTCTTGTTTGGGCCGCGGCACGCTCCAGCCACCAGAGCCCGGGCACAGACACAACTTGTGCCGTCCTTCACGGATGCCAAACGCACCAAATATCGAGTGCATCACCAGATGATCGCGGGGCAGCGGGGCAGGGGTGTCCAGCAGCGCTCCGCGAAAGCTGAAGCTGTCTTCCCCCGCGTTGTCGGGCAACCGGCCCCCGCTCACTTCGACGATCGTTCGGAAGATGTCTGTCAGACAGACCAGTTCTGCACACGTGCGCCCCGCGGGAACGGCGGCTGGCCAGCTCACCAGAAACGGCACACGATGTCCCCCTTCGTAGATATCCGCCTTGTGCCCGCGGAAGGGACCACTCGGATCGTGACCCAACTGCTCCAGCGCGGGAAAATCCGCCCGGGGCGAGCACCCGTTGTCACTGGTAAAAATCACCAGCGTGTTCTCCCGGCAGCCCGCTGCTTCCAGGGCGGTCAACACTTGTCCGACAGCGTCATCTGTCTGCAACACAAAGTCTGCATAGCTGGTGAGGCCGCTGCGGCCCTGCCACTGGGGCGCAGGCACGATTGGCGTGTGCGGCGAGTTGAGCGGCATGTAAATGAAGAACGGCTGCGGCTGCCCGGCATGTTCTGCGATGTATTCACAGGCCCGTTGTGTCACCCTCGGCAGCACATCGACGGCTTCAAAATCGACTGAGGCAGGCCCCTTGCGAATCCAGGTTTTCTCGACGGTCGGCACCGTCACGGCATGCTCATTTTCGATGAACACATACGGCGGCATATCGAGTGAAGCACTGATGCCAAAGTAATAGTCGAAACCGACTGACCGGGGGCCATTCTGAATGGGGGCGTCATAGTCCACATTCCACATGTCTTTTTCGCTGGTGGCAAAGCCGCCTGCCTTGAGCGGGAAATCCATCCCCAGGTGCCACTTCCCCAGACACGCCGTCTGATAGCCGCACCCCTGCAGATAGCTGGCGATCGTCTGGCGATCCGGCTCAATGAGTCGACGGTCGTAGCCCAGCAGCACACCGCTTTTCAAACGGGTTCGCCAAGCGTACCGGCCAGTCAGCAGCCCATACCGAGTCGGTGTACACACGGAGGACGGCGTATGGGCATCGGTAAAAGTCACCCCGGAGGCCGCCAGCCCGTCGAGATGCGGCGTCTGGATTTTCCCGGCGGGGTTCAAACAACTGACGTCACCATAACCGAGGTCGTCCGCCAGAATGACGATGATGTTCGGCGACTCGGGAGCAGCCTCCAGCGCGGCGGTACTCCACAACAGGCCAGCCACACTCGAAACCACACACACAACCGCGGGCAAAGAGAAGTGGCGCATCGGGGAGTCCAGTGTTCAACGGCGATTGTGATCGCGAAGGGGAAACGGGCAGGCGCAATTCGCAGTGGAGCGGACATCAGGGTGAGAACCTGATCCTGACACGAAGCCCCCGGCTCGCCAAGCGTCACCGGCCACAAATTTCCCGGAGTCCCTACCGACCCACGCTCATCCACCCCCTGCTTTGACACGCGTGGCCGAAGTGCGCGTGACACGCAGCAGGTTGTCCCGGCGCGAGCGGGCAAACTCCACAGTCAGACGGGCGTCGCGAAACTCCCAGACTTCCACCAGATCTCCTGCCGTCATCATCCGCACCAGTGCTGTCGGTCCGCCGAGTACGCGATAGACCTCATCCTGCGACATCCCCGCGGTGATATTGCCAGACCGCGTGGCGGTGGCGGCAGGATCACCGGAGCTGGGGGCTGCCCGCTCCCACTTGCCCGCTACCTGTCGATAGCCCAACCGCTGCAGACGCTCTTTGGTTTCGGGAATGCCGGGGAATCGTTCGTCTGCCTCCGTCAGGACTTCGGCAGCGGTCGACTTGTCACCCAGATACTGCAGATAGTCATCCGCCACCTGATACACGGCGTGCAGTCCTTCTCGAAACGACCGCCCGCGACGGGCCGCCAGCCACGCTTGAATGGCCTGCCGGGCGGCCGGCTGTCGGCCGGCTGCTTCCAGATCGTCCGCCAGTTGCTGGGCTTCCACGCGCGTGGCGGTCCCCACGCTGTCGATACGGAATTGCAAGTGGCGGTCCTGCAGCTCGCGAACCAGATCGGTGCGTTCGGGCAGCGCTGCCAGCACCTGAGCCGCCAGTTCGCGCCCGTTGCTGCCATCAGCCTTGAGCGCCTGTCGAAACTGGGCCTCTTGCGCCAACACAAACAGCAACCGTTCCAGCAACCGGCGGTCCCCCGAGGTGGCTGACTGATACGCAACCAGAGGATTCTCCCGAAAGGCGACCAGCAGCGACTCTGGCACCTGCGCCAGTGGGATCCGCGCGCCGGGCAGCACACGCTGCATGAGATTGGCCACTTCGACCAACCGTTGAGGATCGCGCGGCATGCCAGACTGCCAGCGGTTCCAGCCGCGGAGCACGCCTTCAAAAATCAGCTCATCTCCCGAGAATCGCGCGACGCCCAGATTGTTGACCTGTTGCCCTAGCTCAATCAGTGGCTGGTCCGCCTCGGGCGTGAGTGTCGACTTCGCGATGTCAATCGCTTCTTGCATCACGTCCAGAGCGACCGATTCCAGCGCACTGTCCTCGTAAAACATGGCGCGCTCGCGTGCCCAGCGCCCCAACTCAAACCACGGCACGGCAGACTCGCGCGGCAGGACCCGGCGCTGCAGCGTGACCTTCTCCAAATCAGCCGTCATTTGCCGCACGCGGGTCACCTGCAGCGTCCAGACACCTGCGTCTTGCGTCAACGTCCCGGTCAATTCGATGGCGCGACTGGAGCCGCGGGGACGATCAACGCCCTCCGCCAGCTTGATCGCCAGATCGCACTTGGCCATTCCCGCCGAATCGCGGCCGAAAAATGCGTAACGTCCTTCCAGCGTGATGACTTTGCCCCGCAGTTGCGGCCATTCCGTCTGCGCTGCCACAAAGTCGGGTACGCTCCACTGGGTGGTCTCCCCCTGAGCCTGCGCGGCGACGGCCGCACGCAGCGGCGCACTGACCAGCAGCCCGCCGCAGGCAAACATCAAGCCACATAAAACATGCCGTCCAATGCCGCTCATGGTGCGAGCTCCAGCAATTGGCGCTGAGCCGCCAAGGTGTCCTGCACGTGGGCCGTGTTCGACCACGGGCCGTCCTCCCGCAAGACTTCGGGCAAAGTCTCCCACAGTCCCCACAAAAAGGACGACTCCGGCTGCAACTCAATCGTCCAGCCAGCAGCCTCCTTACGCAGGGCTTGCAAACGGCCAGCCACCAGCACCCGTCCCCCCGTGGTAGCTCCTGCGTCCGCGGGCAAGCGGGGCAACAGCACAATCACCGGTCCCGAGGCATGCCACAGCGACATGGTTGCCGTGTCGGCATCCCAGACGACAGGGCCATCCAGCAACAGATACTTGCCGGCGTACAACGTGTCGAACGTCGCTTCGGGTGAAGCTGCCGCGGCCCGCGCGACACGATCAAGCATGGCCGGGATGGCATCCGCGGAAAGGTTCACCAAGGCCTCCGTTTCCCGCGCCGCCTGCAGCAAACGGCGCGCGCGATCGTCCGTTCGGCCGAGAGTGCGAATCGCAGTCGCGGCTTCCTGAAACGCACTGGCGGCGGCGGGCATGTCTCCGTTGGCCAGCAGCTCTTCCGCCCGCTCGGCGGCCCCCAGCAGGCGCTGCTCAGCCGCATTCAAAGCCGCTTGTTGAAAGCCGTACCAGGCGGTCATGGCGGCGAGCAGCAGCCCCGCCAGAACCACCGTGCGAAACGGGGTGAACCAGCCCCAAATGGCCAATAGGAACGACTGGATCGCCCCCACCCCACGGGCCACCATCCGCCGCAAGCGGACCCCCAGTGCGTATCCCCCGCCGAGCACCCTCTGGCCAATGGAGCGGGCGGCTGTCTTCACCCGCCGGGACGCCGTACGAACCTCCCCCGGATCGGGAAATGGATCAGCGGGCAGAATGAATGAAGACTGCTGGCAGTGATCACAAAGGACGATCAATCCGCCCGCCCGGCGGACGCCCATGAGTACGGTGCCGCACGAACACTGCTTTTCAAACGGAACCCGCGTGACCTGCTCCTCAGGCGGCTGACGCTGCCAAGGCAGCTTGAACCCCCCGCTGTTCCGTGACTTCTTCTTTTTGGTGCGGGTCTTGGCCATCGACGACGGTTCCAACGGTCTCCGGAAGAATTGAGAAGGGACAGCCGGGAACGCCGACGGCGATCTGTGGCGAACATGACAGAAGAGTCAGCGGGGCCCCGGTTTTTGTCTGCCTCCCGTGGCTGCCCGACAGGAATGGACAGCCAATCAGGGCCGGCCCTGCCAGTCCCAGACGACAAACACGGCCGCCGACAGGTCCTGCCGGCAGCGGGAGCGACCCCATGTTCCGGAACCTGTAACGATTATGGGGATTCGACGGATCACCGGCCAGTCCGTAACGCCGTCAGAACCGGTCAGATCGCAACAGTTTGCCACGGCCGGCAGAGGGCCGCGGGAAATTCGTAATTCTTCCCCGCTCGCCAGTCGATGTCCGACGGGGGATGCCGCGCGAATTCTGTCGCGGCCGCCCGGCGTACGTCCGAGCTGCACCAGCGAGTCCGACCACCAGTCCGCCCCGACGACACAACCCACAGACCGCTTCGTGCGGAAGGTCAGTACCGAGATCCCGCGCAGCGGAGCGCGACCTCCCACCTGACCTCTGCCCAGCGATTGCCAAGATCACCATGAGCACCCTTTCGCCAGGCCGGATGGAACAGACCATTGCCGAACCACGGCAGTTGGTGCTGGAACCGGTCCGCCTCTCTGGTCGCATCGCTCCGCTGGTGTTGAGTCCCGGCCGGTATCGCCTTGGCCAGAAGTCCGATTGCGACCTCGTGCTGGATGTGCCAGGTGTCGCGGCGATGCACGCTCTGCTGCTGTGCACGCCGCAGGAAGTCATCGTCAAGTCGTTTGACGATCGCACGTGGGTCAACGACGGCCCGGTTCGCGAAGTGCGTCTGAAGCGCGGCGACCGCCTGTCGATTGGTCCTGTCGAATTCAAAGTGCTTTCGCAGCCCATTCCGGCCTCTGTTGCGCCCGCCGCCGCCACGGCCCCGGCCGTACCCACAGGGCTCCCGTTTCAGCAAACGATCGAAGCCGCCCTCCAGCGGGGCATTCTGCCCGAATCGCTGCGGGATCTGCTGGGTCCAGTCGCTGCCCCCGCACCCCCGACTGAAGCCCTGAGCCAGTCGCTGGCACAGGCGAAGGCCCAGGACGAAACGCTACAAAAGTTGCTGGCCTCGCACGAAGCGCTCAA
>JBGSIP010000063.1:0-14918 GCA_041742495.1 Planctomycetaceae bacterium | reverse complement strand
AAACAGTTCCACCAGCGCGCCGACATTCTCCGTGCCATATTGCGGCATGCGGGTCAGCACGTACGGCCGAATGGTCCTGCCACTCACCAGCACCTGCCGCATCCACACGGCATTCAGCTTGGCTCCGACAGATGTCAGTGTCGGCGGGATGCGCCCCTGCGGCCCCAGATTGGGATTTGATGTCAGAAAATAGCTGTCGCGATCTGCGGGGATGCCGCCCAAGTCTCCGCGTTGATGGCAGTTCACACAGCGCAAGCCTGTCAGCGAGACGTCGATCTGTTCGTGGTCGGACAGTTCCCGCCGCGGTGCAACCAACGTCGCTTGAATGGCCTGCCGCTGGCTGTCGGTGAGCGAAAACTTCGGCCAGCCGCCCGTCGTGACAGACAGGCAGCCCTGATCGGGCCGCACCTGCGACAGCGGGAGGGCCGTGGCGAGACCGACGGTGCCGTCCTGCGCATGACACTTCGCGCAGCCGAGTTCGGCGAATCGCAGCTTCCCGCGAGCCACTTGATCGGCAGTCACCTCCGCCGGCTGCGCGTCCGACTCGCGAATCTCGATCGCAGTGTCCAAGAGGTACGCGGCCACATCGCGGGCTTCCCAGTGCGTCATGGGCAAGCGGGGCATCCGTCCTGAGGGACGGCTGTGCAACGGATTCTCCAGAAACGCCACCAGTCCTCGCAGCGTGTACTTGGCGGGGACTGCGGCCAGCGACACGGACGAGGCCGCAGCAAGTTCGTGCCCCTCGTCGTTGCGCGGAGCGTGACAGGCGACACAGCCCACGGAATGAAACAGTTCGCGGCCGTGCTGCGGGGAGGGAGAGTCCTCCTCGGGCGTCACGGGAGAATCGTCGCGGCACAATGACGCGAGATACGGCCACAGTTCATCTGCGGCCGCTTGGCGCTCGGCGGGGCTCAGGCCGGACAAGAGATCCGGCATCGTGGTGCCGGGTCGTGTGCCCAACGGATCGACAATCCACGGTCGCAAAAACTCCACCTTGGCCGCTGGCAGGCTACGCGTCAGGTCGGGTGCCAGCTTCGGCCCCAATTGCACGTTGGTCACGTCATCCTGGTGACACGCCTGGCAGTTGAACTCCTTGATCAAGACCATCCCCATCAACGGCGGGGAAAGGGGAACGCCACCCGGCTCACGATTCAGTCGGCCGTGCGCGGGATGCGAGGCCGCCAGCTCCTGCAGATACTTCACCAGATCAAGGAACTGCTGGCGGTTCGCCAATTGATCGACCAGATTGTCGGGCATCGCTGACACGGCACTGGAAGCGACCTCGTCGATGTCTGCTCGCGCAATTTTGATTTGCTCCAGCCCCCCGGTCGACAACTGCAGCCGGATCAACTGCGGCGTCTCCTCGACAATCCGTCCGACATGCACGGTGCCAGACTTCGTGGTCAGAGTGACGGCTTCGAATCCCTTGCGGATCACGCGTGACGGTGACAGCAGCGCCTCCACGAGATAGGCGTCCGTGGCCTCCGGCCCGAGTCCGGTGAGCGTGGGGCCAATCGGCGTGGTGGCCCCCGCCACATGGCAACGCGTGCAATTCAACGCGGGCTTGGTGAACAGCACGGCTCCGCGCGCCGCGTCTCCCTCCGCACGTGCGGCGTCGGCCAGCGTCGCGATCGATTCTGCACGCAGTCGCTCAGACAGTTGCTGAGCATCAGCCGGCTCCACGCTGCACACGATCATACACACTGTCAGACCCGCCATCAGCGAGCGACCAGCAGATGTCCAGAGTTTGGCGAGTGGGGTTGGCATGTTGTGAGGAAGTGCTGCGAAACACTTCGGCAGGAGGGCGAGGTCTGAGGGATTGGTGGAACTAGGGACGTCTGGGGTTCACGGAGGTCTTGAAGGAATCTGTCAGGCCGGTCTCGCGCTGCTGTTGCCATGGATACGCAGTCCGGCCCAGCGGGGCCGTGCGTCCCTCCTTGGCAACCAGTTGACTCAACAGCGACTGCAGGTGTTCGCGTCGACCGGACTCCTGGAAATACAGGTTGGTGGTTTCTCCCGGGTCATGTTCCAGGTCATACAATTGCCCCGGAGCAGCGGGGGCCGTATCGGGAAGGGCATAGGGCATCAGAAGCGTGCTGGTGTACTGGTTCCCTCCGGAACCCGAGTGATGGAGATACTTCCAGTGCTCCTCGCGGAGTTGAAACTCGCCCCGAAAACTCTGTGTGAGCATGTATGGCCGTACGGACTCTTGCTCATGGTGTCGTCCGAGCAGCACCGGCAGCATGTCGTAGCTATCGACGGCCAGATCGTCGGGCAGGTCGATGCCCGCCAGTGAGGCCAGGGTGGCAAACAGATCCGTGATATTGATGAGCTGCCGCGACACCTGCCCTGCCGGAACTTTGGCCGGCCAGCGCACCAGCAGCGGGACCCGGTGGCCTCCCTCCCAGCCATCACGTTTCATCCCTCGCCACCCGGCCGTCGCATCATGGCCGTAGTCTTCGCGCATCCACGCTGTATGTACGGTTTCCGGACCATTGTCAGAGCTGAAGATCACCAGCGTGTCTCGATCGATGCCCAGTCGCTGCAGTTCATCCAGCATCCGCCCCACAAGGCTGTCCAGTTCGACAATGAAATCGCCCCGCGGACCGGCTGCCGTGATGCCAGAGAACTCGGGAGCAGGCAGCACCGGCGCATGCGCAATTTGAGGACACCAAAGTGCAAAGAAGGGCTGCTCCGGGAACTCACGGCGATGTGTGGTGATGAAGTCCAGCGTCTTGTCAAAGAACAGCAGGTCGGCATCGACGAAGCGATAGTCGGGGCTCTTCCAGCCTTCGTCGTTGTCCCACCGCCACTTGCCGCCGGGATTGGGCAGATCGTCGCGCCGGTGTCGCTCGCTGGCCGGCGTGACGACCATCCCGTCTGCCAGATAGACGTACAGCGGATCGGTCGTCGGGCAGTTGGGGGTAACGAAGGAGACCTCAAAACCGCGGCGATTGGGGCCGTCTTCCAGCGGAGTGCTGCGGTCGTAGTCGATTCGCGTGGCGTCCTCGAATCCGCCTGCCAGTCGCTGTCCGTCGCTGCCATACCAGGTCAGCCCCAGATGCCATTTGCCAAACACGCCTGTGCGATAGCCGCGCGACTGGAGCAGATCAGCGAGCGACGGTCGTCCGGGAACCAGATAGCTCGGTCCCGCCGGTCCCTCGAAGGCGGTCGGTCGACGTCCGGTGCGACACACCAGTTCGCCGGAGAGCAGCCCGAATCGCGACGGAGAACAGATCGTCGCGGGGCTGTGAGCATCGACAAAGCGAATGCCCTCCGTGGCCAGTTGATCGAGTCGGGGTGTCTGGAAAGCGGTCTGCGGGTTGTAGACCGAAACGTCACCGAGTCCCAGATCGTCGGCATAGACGATCAGCACGTTCGGCAGCCCTTGAGCCTGAACCCCGGCACTGCCGCACGCCGGGAGCGTGCAGAGCAGCCACAGGACCAGGTGATGGAGATTTCGGTCAGGTCTCATACAATTGGCATTTGCTTCCAGATCAGTGCACCTCGACGACCACAGGACCCAAAACATCCAGTCTAGGTTCGATGCCCAGCCCGGGGGTTTCGGCAGCGCGCATAAAGCCATTTTCCCGCCGCGGTGCCCCCGCCGCGGTGCTGACCGTCACGTAGCTGTTGAAGTCGGTACTGGTGAACCGCAAGTCTTCGGGCGTACTCTGGGCGAGGTGAGCAATCGCTGCAGTCGTGATGTCTCCGCCCCAACTGTCTTCGAGCGTCATGGCGATCCCGAGGGAGACGCACAGATCGCGTACTTGACGCGTCTTGGTGAGGCCGCCCAGCTTGCTGATCTTCAAGTTGACGACGTCCATCGCGAGATCCGCCTTGGCTCGCAGCAGGGTCTCGAGGCTGTCGATGTTCTCATCGAGGACGAACGGATGCGTGCAACTGCGGCGAACCGACAGACATTCTTCGTAGGTCAGGCAGGGCTGCTCGATATAAACATCGAGGTCATGAATGGCCCGCACCACGCGCATGGCTTCATGCTGCGCCCAGCCGGTGTTGGCATCCGCAATCAGTCGATCGGTGGCATGCAGGTTGGACCGCACGGCTCGAATGCGTTTAATGTCGGTATCGGGATCGCCCCCCACTTTCAATTGAAAACGGGTGTATCCTTCGGCGCGATACGCGGCCACGCGTGCCGCCATTTCGTCGGGGGAGTCCTGCGAAATCGCGCGGTAGAGCCGCACGCTGTCCCCGAAGCGTCCTCCCAGCAGCGTACAGACCGGGAGCCCGGTCGATTTGCCCAGAATGTCCCAGCAGGCAATATCAATGCCCGATTTGACATAGGGATGCCCCTTGAGTGCCTGGTCCATCCGCTGGTTGACCACCGCGACATCGCGCGGATCGAGCCCAATCAGATGCGGAGCCAGTTCCCCCAACCCGCAGCGAACCCCTTTGGCATAGGCGGAGAGATAGAATGGGCCCAGCGGACAGACTTCGCCGTAACCCACGAGGCCGCACGCTGTTTCCACGCCGACAATCGTGCTGTCGAAAACAGTGACCGACTTGCCTCCGGACCACTTGTACGAGCCCTCGTGCAAGGGGAGTTCAACACGATGGGCGAACACGCGCTGGATCCGCATCTCCCTGACCTCTCCGGACGGAAGCTGGCCACTCTTCACGTCTTGCTGGAATCTGCCAGCCGCCGGCTGATGGAGGGGGCGTGCCGGCTCATCAGCGATCCTGGCCGGATCGATGACAATCGCTGCACGCTCGTCCAAGTCTGCTGCGCGTCGACTTGAAGCATCCTTCGGCGACTATCCATGAAATTCTAAAAGTGCGACTTGACATCTGCTTTGCGCAAGGGATGCTGAAATGATGAATCAGCGCATAGCCCCGGATCCCGCTGCCCTGCGCACCATGCTGGAGATTGACGGTCTGTTGCTGGAGAAGTTGTTCGATTGCGTTCCCGAGGTCGCCTTCTTCATCAAGGATGCACAAGGCCGCTATCTCATCGTCAATGAGTCACTCGTGCGACGACACGGCCTGACGTCCAAAGCGGATGTCATTGGCAAGCGGCCCAGCGATATCTGCCCCGGTGACTTTGGCCGAATTCCAGCCCGGCAGGACGCAGACATTCTGAGTTCTGGCCGGTCGCTCGTGGAACACCTGGAGTTGCATTGGGCCGGGCCCTATGACCCTGTCTGGTGCCTCACCACCAAGCTGCCTCTGCTGGATGACAACAAGCGCGTCCGCGGGTTGATCGGCTTCTCTCGCGACGTGCGCAGTCATATTGATACGTATGAGATCCCGCAGGGCTTTGCGGCTGCGATGGAGGAGTTTGAAGGCGCGTTGTCGGCCGAAGTCACGCCGAAATGGCTGGCCGACAAAGCCGGCTTGACGCCGCAGCGCCTTGCCCGCAAGACGAAGCGGTTGTTTGGCCTGACACCCGGGCAACTCATCACGCGCATCCGCATCACCGCGGCCTGCCGCATGCTGACGGAGACATCGCAGAGCGTGATCGAAATTGCATTGGCCTGCGGCTTCGTCAATCACAGTGCATTCTCGCGCACCTTCCGATCGGTGACCGGCGTCCCCCCCAGTCGCTTTCGCGAGCAGTCAGCGCAACACACGTGAGACGTGTTCTGTGCGGCACAGTCGCGACGCGCGGCCACGTTTGAGCGGGAAGGCCGTCGTACTGGTCTGGCTATCGCCATTTGTCAGGCATCGTCGGGTTCACGTCGGGTACCGCTGCTGGCTGGTCCAGCAGTGTGAGCAAGGGACCGGCGTGAGCCGACACCGGACACCACTTGAATCCTTGCTGGGCCGAAACGTCATCGTTTCCGAAAGCGAGGTCACCTCACACACACGGCCTGGCCGACAAATCCCCTCACGACTGGACGAGCCAGCCGTGGCACCCTGCGATCTACGTTGCCTGACGATGAACGGTGGATGAACGACTACGGACTGGGCATCTTGAGCAGGCGCAAGTTGGCTTCTGCAAACGCGCGGCCCATCAGGGCAAACGTCTTGGCGCAGCCGAGATAGTGGTAGCCGGCATTGGAGGCACCTCGTTCCCACAGCGCGGCTTCGGCCGCGGAGATCGTGTTGGCCTGGAACGCGGCCACGGCCTGATCGATCTCCGCGGGAGTCAGATTGCCGGCTGCGTTTGCGTGGTCTTTGTGCTTTGATTCGAGGAACCAGCGCATCTGACCGACCTCGTCGCGCTTGGCGGCAATCGCATCAAGCTCCGCGGCCCAGAACGGGGCCGTCTCCACCGCAGCCACCGTACCGCCAAACTCTGGCCACGCAGCCGGGGCTGCCATCGCCTTGCGGAATTCGACCGTCTGCGGATTGGCCTGATCCCCGTCGACGCCCAGCACACCGATGACAAATGGCAGTTGCGGCACATTCAGATCGCGACGCACATCGCGAATGAAATGCCCCAATACATCGCTGTAGGCGTCGTATCCTCCCGGCCCCATCCGTTCCGGATACACTCCCGAATCAACGAGGTCATTCCAACCCTGAAACCACACAAACCCGCTGATTTCAAACCCCTGTTTGGCATCATAGGCCGGGCACACGCGAGGGATGTCCGACAGCACTTTCTGCACATGTGCGATCATCAGTCGGTAATAGACGCCCGTCTGCGCGGCCTTCTCGGCTTCGCTGGCCGCCACATCCTTCCCCCGCTTGCGAAGCTGGTTCAATTGCTCTGGCCGAAAGACGTACGGTCCGGCGCTGGGGGGCCGAAAGTCCGTGTGCAGGCTCTTGCCCCCCCACGCGGTCTTGATCAGCAGCACTGGCTCATCAAAAGCCGCATCCATCGTGATGCCAAACGTGAACTCGGGCCCAATCTTGCCGCCATCCTGCGTGGGCTCCCGCCGCGACCCATAGCCGGCTGTGAGCAGACCAAACCCTTCTCCTGCGTTGTCCTCGTTGCCGGTGAGGTAGGAAATCCAGGCCCCTTCACACACCCGGGGTCGACCTTGATCGTCGCGCATCTGTGCGAGCAGCGGAACGGTCGCCGGGTCATCCGCGAGGTAATCGAAGGTCTCGATCTTCGCATGGCCTTCCATGTTCGATTGACCGGCGAGAATAAACACCCGCAGCGGTTTCGACTGGGCTGTGGCAGCACGAGGCATGCACAAACCACATCCCATGCCGGCGACGATCAGCAGGATAGAAATCGGTCGCCACGAGCGCCGCGTCCGGGAGCACTCTGAAATCATTTCACTCGCTCCTGTTGAAGGTCACCGCATCGCAGTCCGCGCCGCAAATGGAACATTCACGGCTGAAATCACGCAGAGTCGCGCTGCGAAGCGAACGAACATCCTACGCAGATTCCCCGCGGCGCATCTTCGCGCCGACGCGTTTCGAGGGAGGAATCTGCGCACAGGAATTGCGGTGGGGGACAGATCGTGAATGAGCGACGGCCCTCAACGCGCCTCGACCGACGATGGAGCAGACTTTTTCACTCGTGGTGCTGGGGGCGTGTATTCAATCGCCGTTGGTGCAAACAGGGACAGGTCCGGCGGTGACGTTTGAACTCCCTCGGGTGGGACTTCCAGATTCGCAGACCAGACGATGCCATTGAGAATGAATCGTCGCAGATCGTCAAGCTGCCAGTTCTTGTAGAAATGCGGCATCACAATGCCGAAGCCCCGCCCGCCATCGGGCCGCTCGATACACCAGGCCACAGTCTGCGGTTGCGGGGCATCCGGAGGCAGCATCGATGTCGCCAGGGCAGTCACGTTGGTCGCCAGCCCGTTTCCAGGACCAAAGTAGTTGTTGTAATACGGTTCGTCGTGCAGCGTGAATTCCCGCCATCCGCGGTGAATCGGATGAGGAGTGTCGGCCGGGACGATCGTTGCTTCCTCAAATACCTTGGCGAATGACTCGTGGTGTGGGCAGCTACGGTTGGCAAAGTAGCCCCCCATCCAACGCAACAGCGGATGATCACCCTCTGGCGTCACGTCCTCGCCCAGGAGGCCCGTCGCATAATGCACGCAGACAAGGCCACAGCCGCGGCTCATCATTGCGTCGAGATCCGCCAGATTCTGTGCGGCATTGGGCAGACGGTTGGCTGGAAACGTGTCGCCAATCATGACCACGGTGTTCGCAGCCTTGCGCGCCGCGGCATCTGGCCATCCTTCCACCAGATCCACAGTGACTCCCGGCAGATTGGTCATCCGCTCCAGGCAGTGCTTCACTAGTCGACCGCCGGCGGCCACTTCGTGCGAGCCGGGAGGGTGCTTGCTTGGTCCGACCACAATCAGTACGCGCGGCTCGCCCGCCGACAGGAGGGTGGTCCAACAGCACACCACCACAACGAACATTGCGACACGAGACAGCATGCTGCGGCTCCCGTTGTGAACTACGATTGCAAATGATCGACCGACAACGTCGTCACGACTTCACAGCACTTCCCGTGGCCTCGGAGATCGAGTCAAAGCCGTCTCGCTCCAGCAACTGGACCAGACCGCGGCAGATTGTGCCGACGATCCCCGGGCCTTCGTAGACCAACGCCGTGTAGATCTGCACCAGCGACGCTCCAAGGCAGATCTTTCGATAGGCCTCCTCGGCCGTGAAGATGCCCCCACCCCCGATGATAGCGTATCGCTGCTGGTCCATCTGCTGATACATGCCGGCGATGCAACGATCGATGAGCGCCGCCACTGGCGGGCCAGCGACGGCACCGGGCAGCGCAGCGAGCGCGTCCCGCGGAGTCTTCAGCGTCAACGTGTCCGGCTTGCCGGGCGGAAGGTTGAAGCAGAAGCCTCGCACTTGGGGATACGGTTCGCACTCCCGCAGCACGCGTTCGTGTTCCGCGGGGTCATCGCGGGGAGCGAGCTTTAAAAAGACGGGAACCGAGATCTCCAGCGGAGCCAACCGGCTCAACAGCCGCGCGACATTGCCCGGCTGAGCGAAGAAGTCCTGCCCCCCTTTGGCATTCGGGCAGCTCAAGTTCAGCGACAGATAACTCGCACGAGTATGCAGCCACAGCACGCTCCGTTCGTAGTCCGAGAGAATCTCTTCGTCGCTGCACGGAGCCGCGTCCGGTCCATCGTTTGTCTTGACGACGTTCACTCCCAGCGGATGCCGAGGCCGAAATCGGTCCAGCCGCTGGGCCACCACTTCAGCACCGTCGTTGGGCAGGCCATAGTTGACGATGATGGCACGCTCAGCGGGGAGCCGAAACAGTCGCGGCTGCGGATTGCCGCGGGAGGGCCGAGCGGACACCGACCCGATCTCTGCAAATCCGAACCCGAGCGCGTCGATCATCGACAAGGCACGGCCGCTTTTGTCCCAACCCGCGGCCAGGCCGACCGGATTGGGGAAACTCAGTCCCGCGACCTGCGTCTGCAGGCTGGGATGGTGGACGGAGTACAATGCCCGCGCAAGGGCCGGCAGTCCCGGAACTGCTCCCAGCCAGCGACACGATTCGACCGTGGCGTGATGCACCCTCTCCGCGTCAAAACGGAACAGAAGGGGTCGAGCGAGAGCCGTATAGAGCGACATGCCCGAAAATTCTACGAACGCCGCGGGTCGATCTCCAGTTGCCAGAGACCCGACCGGCGGAGTGATGGCGAACTATTCGTGGAGTGTGCCGACTCCTTGGCGCTCAGGTGTGCGGCATCACCAGGATACTTCGCCTTGCTTTCGACCTGCCAGAAGACTTCTTCGGACGATGTCTCCGCGAACACACCAAAGGATATGGCGGCGATGACTCAACGCAAGATCACGAATTCCGCGATGGCAACATGGAAAGCGACCGTCTCACGCGCGGAGCAACCTGACCTGATCCCGAATCCTGTACCCGGTGCTACCTGAGCCGGCGTTGGGCCGGGGCGTTGCGCGGCTGGGATTGCCGGGCCTTTACGTGCGAGGCTGTGATCGCGTTTGAGTGTCACGGTGTGGCGTTGTGGAAGCGCCTGAGAGTGGCCAGCAACTGGGGAATTTGATCGTCGCCGCGATCGTCGTAGCGGTCCATGCTTTTGGGGCGGATGGCCGTGAAGGAGGCCGGACTTTGCGTGGCGATGACGGCTGGGTCGGCGGAGAAATCGATCTCTGCGTAAGTTTGCAACAACTCCGAGGGGACCTGCTGCGTGGCGGGTTGTTCGCGGGGTTGACTGGCCAGTTCCTCCCACGATGTCGGCCAGGCTCCTTCGTGATCGCGCACGTACAACCGCACCCATTCAATCGATTCGCGGGCAGCATGCTGGTAGCGATCGGCTCCCAGTGAGAGCCGCTGCAGCACAGCGAAGTAGCTCAACGCCACCGCCATCGCGACGCCCACCGACAACAACAGCCAGCCGGGAATCCGCAAGGGAGCCCGATGGGGCGGCGATGAGCGCACGACGACTTGCGGTGAGGTCGAGTTCTCTGACGGGTGGGATTCGGCAGGCGACATGTTGGCTTCGAGAACGAGAAAGAAGATGGTGACGGACTCACGTTGAGCAGCACATCATTCAAGGACCTGCCCGCTCGAAGGCCGCTCGCAACGACTCGATTCGCCGGCGATTGACTCCCAAATCGGAGCGACCCACGCGCGAAGCACTGCGGACTTCGATGATGGACTGCGCAGGCCGCAGCAGGAATTCGCAATCATCCCGAAATCGCAACAGCAAGGTGGTAAAGACCACGTGGCGGTAGTCGGCTTCGTTCTGGACGATTTCCAGGCGTGGCTGCGCCTGAAGCACCTTTTCCAATCGCTGCCACGCCAATTGAGGGTCGCCGGTGAACGTGAGCGGGGGAATGGCGTGCTCCGGTCGTGTGTCGCTGCTGCAGACGCAATTGGGCTTGTCAGGACAGGCTGCCAGCGCGTCCCCCGCACGACCACCGGCCGCCGATTTCTGATTGGTGACGAATCCCCAACCCAGCATGCTCACGATCCCCACCATGAGAAGACTCCACTTCCAGCCCCATCTTCTGCGCGAGGGAGCGGCGACCTGCGGGGAGGACTCGGGCATGGGAGACTAACGTCGTCGCGGGGTGGACCGGTTGGGACAATCAGCAGTGACTCGCCAGTCGACCCGCGATTGGCCGGCGAATTGCAGAATTGTAGCAGCCTGTCCCTGCGCTCCCACTGCGGTGTGGTGCTGCCGTCGCCGAACTGGTCTCACGTGACATTCCGTCGCAGGATCAGCATCGCCAGCGCACCCAGGAACAGAACCCATTCGCTGACGGACAGCATGTAAGTGGTCTGGCTCATTCCCGTGTACAGCAGCAGACTCAGCGTGCGAAAGGCCACCAGCGAACCGTGAACCAGCAGGCAAGCCAGCAGCATCGGGCGCGTGTATTCCGGGAACAGCAGCGGCAGCAGGAAGAGCAGCCCCAGCGCGGTCTGCAGTCCCCCATAAATCGCCAGATATTCTGATTGCCCTTGCCCGGGCGTTGGCGAGAGCCCCACCACTTGCGAGGTGCGTTCCGGTTGCATGGTGCACCAGGCGGCGAGAGCCACATACAGCCCGCCAACCACCGCGAGAAAAATTCGTGTTCCCATGATCAACGCCTTCAGGGTCGCCAAGCGAACCAGGTGTTATGGACTGCGACATTGACGCTGCCCGCCGCGATGAGCGGCAGAAGCGAGCGATGACCTCGATCTGCGGCCGCTGACCAAACCGCTGTCTGCTGATTCGGCAACTGCTCGCGTGCGACCGCAGACTGTTGGACATTACGACTGTACCAGCCGCTGGACGGTCGCCACGACGTCGGTGTCGGGGGCCACGACCTGTTCGCCGGTGGCCAGATGTTTGACCTGCCAGACTCCCGCAGCGAATTCCTGGCTGCCTGCAATCAGTGCGATGCGGGTGCCGTTGCGGTCGGCTTGCTTGAGTTGCTTGCCCAGCGCCTTGGCTTCGAGAGAGACTTCGGCGGGAATGCCTGCGGTGCGCAACCGCTGCGCCATCGCCATGTAGTCGCCCAGCCGGTCCGGTTCGAACTGAGTGACGAGCACCGGTTTGACCGTTGCGTTTCCTCCGCCCTGATTCAGTTCTTCGAGGGCGGCAACCAGTCGATCCAGACCGAGGCTGGCTCCGACTCCGGGCAGTGACTGATTGGTGTATAGTCCGGCGAGATTGTCGTATCGGCCTCCCGAACAGACGCTGCCGATACCGGGTAGATCCTGCAGAAAGGTTTCAAAAATGGTCCCGGTGTAATAGTCGAGACCGCGGGCGATCGACAAATCCAGATCGACGCGATCGGCGGGCCAGCCCAGTTTGTCGACCACGTCAAACAACGCGCGCAATTGCGCAATGCCAGATTGACCGGCTTCGTTCGTCCCGACCATGACCAGCGCGGCGTCCAGTTTCGACTGCGGATCACCGGTGAGCCCGGCGAAATTGAGAATGGCATCGGCCTGGGCAGGCGTCGCCGCTGCCGTTGCCATCATTTCGGTGATCACTGCGTCGCGGCCGATTTTGGCCAGTTTGTCCAAGGCGCGCAACACGCTGGCACTGTGGTCCGCCAGGCCGAGATTCGCCAGGACGCCGTTGAGCACCTGCCGATGATTCACGCGAACGGAGACCCGCGCGAGCCCCAGTTGCTCCATCAGGGTATTGATGACCATCAGCGTTTCGATATCCGCCACAGGAGACGTCGTGCCGATGGTGTCGAAATCGCATTGGACGAACTCGCGATAGCGCCCTTTTTGCTGTTTCTCGGCCCGCCAGACCGTGCCCATGTGATAGCGTTTGAATGGCGTGCCCAGTTGCCCGATGTGTTGGGCGGCGAAGCGGGCGAACGGTACGGTGAGATCGAACCGCATCGCCACGTCCCGGCCCCCCTGATCGGTGAACCGGAACATTTGTTTGTCGGACTCGTCCCCCCCTTTGCCCAACAGGATTTCGGTGAATTCGAGTGCGGGCGTATCGATGGCGACAAAGCCGAAGCTGCGATAGACGCGGCGTGCCACATCCATCAGCCGTTCGCGAATCTCCATCGTCGCGGGGAGGTAGTCGCGAAATCCGGGGAGGGTGCGCGGGGCAATCAACGAACGATCCGTCATACAAGCACAGCTTTCTGCACAGCCGCAGCGGGCAATCAAGGGCAGCGGCCAAAACAAACGAACAAACGTCAGCACGGCACCGGGGATCTTCGGGCGGCAGGAGTCGATACGTGACACCCGCGCAACTTTGGGCTAGACGACCGGCAGCGTGCTGGCATTGGGAAGCACGTCCAGTTCCGGAAACACGGACTCCATGTATTCGCGAATCTGCTCCGGTGTTTCAAAGAACTGGTCGTAGACCGCGTCGTCTTCAAACTCGCAATTGTCGGTGGAATATGCCCGGCAGATCAGGGGCCGGGTTTCGTAAATGCCACAGCGGTAGTCGGGCTGCAGTTTGTCGCAGGGGGTATGCACCATCAGGTACCAGGTCCCTTCGTCGACAAACATGGAGACGCGGCCGTGGAGCATGTACCAGCGGATGTTTTCAAACTCGTTGATCTCATCTGGCGTGTCGATGGGGAGGGCGAAATAGCGACAACACTTGCCGACGCAGTGTTCGCAGAGATTTCCGGTGGTTGGAAAATCGGCTCGGTGCCGTGGTTTGGCTGGGCGAAGTAGAGTGGACATGGGTTTCCTTCTGCGGAGGACCTCCGGCGCGAGCAGACCCCCGCCGGGCAGGGAATGGGCGGCCGGGACGGGCTCCACCATCGCGGTGACCGTGTGTCACGACGTAGAATAGTGGATCTGCTGAACGAACTCGAACGGTCGACCAACCTGTCGGCGTCCCCCCGAGGCCCAACGGCCGGTTGTTCGACGAACAGGGGGTTCGGCGAGCAGGGGGTGGTGGGCTAGGCGACCTGATCGAACCTGATTTTCACGGCCGTCGCGAAACCCGGGGCGGTCTGCCTGGGTAAACAACCGGGGCGAACCAAGCAGAATTCGCTTCCCGGCTGCGGTTGGAGTGCGCTGGGGGTGATGCGGGAGGGGAGGATCGGTGGGCTGGCAGGGATCGGCGGCCACGGTTGGCTCCTCTGGACTGCTCCTCCGTTCTTTGTTGATCTGACTGACACAATCCGTCTGGGGGGAAGCATATGGGTCGGCAGCGTGGATGGTTGGTTGTCGGAGCGGCCATCTTGGGCGTGGCAGTGGCCGGTTTTGCTCGGTGCTCCATCCCGGACGCCGGGGCTGCCGAGCCGGGTCAGTCCGCGCTGGCGGCGATGGCGCTGCGGGACTATCGCGGGGGTGAGATCGCCCTGAGCTCGGCGGTCGGGAAGTCCGCCGTCGTGCTGTGCTTCGTGGGTTGCGAATGCCCGATGGTGAAGCTGTATGGCCCCCGTCTGGCTCAAATGGAGCAGGAGTTCGCCGCCCAAGGGGTTCTGTTTCTGGGGGTCAATGCCAATCGACAGGACTCATTGACGGACATCGGGCAATTCGCCAAGGCGGTGGGAATCACGTTTCCCATTTTGAAAGATGCCACCCATGCGCTGGCCGACGCCGTGCAGGCCGACCGTACCCCCGAGGTGGTGGTGCTGGATGGCACGCTGACAGTGCGCTACCGCGGACGGATTGACAATCAATACGAAATCGGCGTGCAGCGGCCAACGGCTTCGGCTCACTACTTGCGGGATGCGATTGAGGATGTTGTGGCCGGTCGAGCCGTTGCGGTTCCACATCGTCCGGCGATTGGGTGCAAGATTGGCCGGATGGTCACGGCCGATGTATCGGCCAAAGTGAACTATGCCGAACATATTGCGCCGCTGCTGAATACTCACTGCGTGGAATGCCATCGCGCCAAGGAAATTGCTCCGTTCGCGCTGACTGAGTATGCCGAAGTGGCCGGCTGGGCTGAAATGATGCTCGAAACGGTCGAAGCGGGACGGATGCCCCCTTGGCATGCCACGGACAAGGGGAGTCATTTCTCGAATGCCCGACGATTGAGCGAGGCAGAAAAGACACTGCTGCGGACGTGGGTGGCCGCGGGAGCGCCAGCGGGTGATTTGTCGCGGTT
>JBGSIP010000062.1:0-2351 GCA_041742495.1 Planctomycetaceae bacterium | reverse complement strand
ACTGGAAGAGACCGACCTGCGTAGCCAACTGCGGGCCCTCGCCAGCCACCTTTGCGACCAGCACGCCAGCTTGCTGCCTGCCAGCGAGCGGGACGTCATGGTCGAAGAGATCATGGACGAAATTTACGGCTTCGGACCGCTGGAATCGGTCATGAGCGATCCGGACATCAGCGACGTGCTGGTCAGCGGATACGACAACATCATGGTCGAACGTAACGGCCGGCTGCAAAAGACCGACCTGAAGTTTGCCGACAACGAACACCTGCTGCAGATGATTCAACGACTGGTGGGCCGCGCCGGTCGCCGTATCGACGAAGTCTCGCCGATGGTCGACGCCCAGCTTCCCGATGGCTCGCGTTTGCACGCGGTCATCCCGCCGCTGGCCCTCAACGGTCCCACGTTGTCCATTCGTCGCTTCAAGAGCGACGGCGTGGCCCTCGAAAGCATGGTCCAGGCTGGTACGCTGGCCCGTGAAATGGCCGACTTTCTGATCGCCGCCGTCAAGGGGCGACTCAACGTCGTCATCTCCGGCGGGACCGGTGCCGGCAAGACGACGTTGCTCAATCAGTTGGGACGCTTCATCCCCGCGTCGGAGCGCGTGGTGACCATCGAGGAAACGGCCGAACTGAACATGATGCAGGCCGATGCGGTCGCCCTGCAGACCCGCATGGCCAACGTCGAAGGTAAAGGCTACATCGGCCAGCGTGAACTGCTGCGAAACAGCCTCCGCATGCGACCCGACCGCATCATCGTCGGGGAAGCCCGTGGTGCGGAAGTGCTGGAAATGCTGCAGGCCATGAACACCGGCCACGATGGCTCGATGAGTACGCTGCACGCCAACGACACCCGCGATGCACTCGACCGCCTGGAACTGATGATCGCCCTCTCCGGGGCCGACCTGCAGCCCCACGTGTCGCGCCGCTACATTGCTTCGGCCGTCAATCTGCTGGTGCATGTGGTCCGTCTGAGCACCGGCGAACGAAAAGTCACCCGCATCTCGGAACTCAACGGGACCCGCGAAGGCGAGTACGACATCGAAGATATCTTCGTCTACCGCATGACGGGCACCAGCAAGGCGGGTCGCTCGGAAGGGGCCTTCTATGCCACCGGCTACGAGCCTGCTTGCGTCCGGCGTCTGGCTGCCAAGGGTTTCGATGTCCCCTCAGAATGGTTCACCGCCCGGGAACTGTCTAACCCCGGCCAATATGTGATCGAGTGATCTGGCTGGCTGAACTTCGTGGACCACGCCACGACGCGCATTGAGTTTTTCCCGGTCGCTTTTCGGCACACATCGTACGGAACATCAGTCATGTCGACGCAGACGCTGCCACCCGTGAAAGTTCAGTCCCGGCCCGAATTTGCCGGGATTCTGAAAACGCAGGACACGTTCGCCGAACCAGGTCGCGACGATCTGGAAAATCGCGTCAATGGCTGGTTCGATCAACTGATCGTCCAGTCTGCCACGCCGCTGTCGGCCTTGTCGGTCCTGTTGCTGTCGCTGTGCAGCGCGTTGCTGGTCGGTGGACTGGTCCTTGTCTTTCGCGAAAACCTGGTCGCGACGGCCCTGGCTGCCACGGTCGGTTTCTTGCTCCCCTTCATCGGGCTGATGATTGCCCGGGGACGCCGTCAGGCCGCTATTCTCGATCAGATGCCCGAAATGGTCGACGAACTGGGCCGCGCCGCCAAAACCGGCCGCAGCATGGAACAGTGTCTGCAACTGGTCGCCGAAGACACACCCACGCCGCTGGGAGATGAACTGCGGCTGGTCAGTCGCCGACTGAAAATGGGGCTGTCGATGAACTCGGCCATGTCCGATCTTGCCACCCGCACGGGCGTGGCCAGCCTGGGGATTCTCTCCACCGCTCTCAACGTCCATCAGCAAACCGGTGGCGATCTGACCAAAGTGCTGGAACGACTGTCACGCACCATCCGCGATCGCAAACTGTTCCTCGGTCGCCTGCGAGCCGCCACGGCCGCCAGCCGAGCCACGGCCATTCTGATGTTGTCGATTCCGCCGTTGGTGCTCGCCTTCTTCATTTTCCGCGATCCCACCTACTTCCAGCAACTCATGGAATCCAACTGGGGCAAGTGGGCACTGATGGGGGGCGTGTTGCTGGAAATCATCGGCGGCATCTGGATTCTGCGAATTCTGCAGACCAGCCGGCAGACGTAGTCCACAGCCAGCCTCAACAACCTGTTTCAATCATCAATAGACGGTGCCCGGCAGTCAGCAGTTCGCCACCGGCGAGCAGACACCAGCACTGCGAAGTATTCGCCGCAAGACCATCCCGTGGAGTTTCCCGTCGCTGACCTTCGCGGTCGGCTGACGAAAGCGTCAATCAGGAGCCTGG
>JBGSIP010000061.1:0-9451 GCA_041742495.1 Planctomycetaceae bacterium | reverse complement strand
TCGGCACGAGCCAAAATGTGGACCACCGACTCGCTGTTTGGCGAACGTCCCAAGCTGGCCTTTGCCGGCTCGCAGGGCATGGTGGAAGCCCTCCCAGTCGACGAATCCCGTTATGCGTTTGGAGCGTTGACCCCCGTCCTGGCTTCGCTCCTGCCGGAATCGCCCGAGCGTCGCAAGCAGGTTCAGATCGAACTGCAGAACGCCGGCAACTACGAGCCAACCGCGTGGCACAATCTCGCCGCCACCCGCTATCTGGGCATTTTCCTGCCCCTGATCGCCTGCGGCGTGGCCCTGCTGTTTGTCCCCCGCGAACTGGAACTGCCGGTCGTCATTGCCGCCGTGGTGCTGCCACTGCTGGGCTGGGCCGTCCCGCGACTACTCGTCCGCAACCAAGCCTCCAGCCGGCTCAGCCGACTGGAAACCGCCGTGCCCGATCTGATCGACATGTTAAACATGTGCGTCAGCCAGGGCTTGGGGCTCATTCCTTCGCTGCGACTCGTGGGACAGGAAATTCGCCCCATTCACCCGGACATGGCCCAGGAACTGGACATCGTGGTCGAACAGGCCGAACTTGGCACGGCCGAGCAGGCGTTGCACAACTTTTCGCACCGCGTCGCCCTGCCCGAAGTCCACTCACTGTGCAATCTGCTGATCCAGACCGAGCGGATGGGCACCAGTGTCTCGGACAACCTCGCCGACTATGCCGAAAACATGCGTGAAAGCTTGCGTCAGCGAGCCGATCAGAAGGCCAACTCGGCGTCGTTCAAGCTGCTGTTCCCCACGGTGCTCTGTCTGATGCCCGCGGTCTATCTGTTCCTGTTGGGCCCCGCCATCATCGATCTGTCGAACTTCTTCTATGGCCGCCAGGCCGAAGAATTGAATCAGGCACGTCAGGTGGAATTGTTCATCAGCTCGGAATCGGGCGCGAACAATCCCTAGGCCGGCATGAGCGGAAACTCTGCTGGTCATTGAATTGCAATGGACAAACCGATCCACGGCAAGCCGGCCACCCGCCGCTTGCCGTGGATGTTTTGTTGACCTGCGATCTCAGCCGCGGCAGACAACGGAGACCAGTTCGCTCACATCCGTTGTCACGACTGCTCAGGGCCACACTCCGCCAAAGCGCGAGGCTCGACAGCGGGCGACTTCAGGAAACGTTCCAAGCGACCCGGACACGGGGCAACGGCAATTTGGAATGTTCAGTTTGTCTCATCGTGTCATGGCGGCGGAATTGCTCACGCGGAATCTCCGTCCGGCGCTATGGGGAGCGAATCGGGAGCAAACCCGCGCCGCAGGGTGTTCTCCGTGACGTTGACCGGAATTAAGAATTGCTGCAGATAGTCCGGTCCCCCCGCCTTGCTGCCGATGCCCGACATGCGGAAGCCCCCAAACGGCTGGCGATTGACAAGTGCTCCCGTCGAAGGCCGGTTGAGATACAGATTGCCAACCTGAAACTCCGTCCGCGCCCGATTCAAATTGACCGGGCTGCGGCTGTACACGGCTCCCGTCAGCGCAAAGCGACTCGCATTGGCCAGCTTCAACGCTTCGTCAAAATCCTTGACTCGGAACATCGACAGAATTGGCCCGAACAGTTCCTGCTGCGCCAGTCGCCCATCGGGGTCGACGTTCTCAAACACATGCGGGGCCACATAGAAACCTTTGCCCGCCACGGCGGTGACATCTCCGCGATACACCAGGGCGGCGTCTTCAGGAGTCAGTTCATTCAACACGGCCTGCAGCCGCTCCTGTGCGGCTTCGTCTATCACGGCGCTGAAGTCAGTGCCGGGGGCATCGGCGGGCCCCACTATCAGGGCGGCCACTGCCCCCGTCAGCCGCTCTTTGAACTGGTCGTAAATGCTGGCCAGCACAATCACGCGCGAACAGGCCGAGCACTTCTGGCCCGAATACCCAAAGGCCGATTCCACCACCCCCAGCACGGCTTCGTCCAGATCGGCATCGTCGTCAATGATGATGGCATTCTTGCCACCCATCTCCGCGACCACGCGCTTCACACTCCGCTGACTTGCATGCTGCTCGGCAGCCTGCTGATGAATCTCCAGCCCCACTGCTTCCGAACCGGTAAACGCAATGACGTCCACATCCGGGTGGCCCACCAGCACCGGCCCCACTTCCTCGCCGACGCCCGGCAAGTAATGACAGGCACCCGCCGGCAGTCCCACCGTGCCCAGAATCTCCATCCATTTCGCCGCCACCACAGACGCCTGCTCGGCCGGCTTCATGATCACAGTATTGCCCGCCACCAGCGCGGCCGTACTCATCCCCACCAGAATCGCCAGCGGGAAGTTCCACGGTGCAATCACCACGGCCACTCCACGTGGCCGATAGAAGTACCGGTTTTCCTCGCCGGGCACATCCACGCAGCGGGGCTGGGACAACCGCCGCATTTCGTCGGCGTAGTAACGGCAGAAGTCGATCGCCTCGGCCACGTCAGCATCCGCTTCAGCCCAGTTCTTCGCGCACTCGAACACTTCCCAGGCCGCCAGTTCCAGCCGCTGCTTTGACAGTTCCGTCGCCAGCAGATCGAGATACTCCGCGCGATAATGGGCGGGCGTTCGCGACCATTCTGAAAACGTCCGCCGCGCGGCATCAATCGCGTCCTCGGCGTGCGCTTCCTGAGCGGACGCAATCCGGCCAATCACCAGCGAACGATCGAACGGACACTTGGCAATCAGCGTGCCGCGTGTCTCCACCGCTTTGCCGTTGATCAACAGCGGATACTCGGCCCCCAGTTGATCGCGAACCCGCTCGATCGCCGCCTGCATCTCTGCGCGATTCTCTGGATCGCTGAAGTCCGTGAGCGGCGCGTTCTCGAAAGCAGGCATCGACAGTTCCAGCGGGGGAGGGGCCACCGCGGCAGCGTCTTTTGGACTCATCAATAGCTCTTCGCTGGCAGGATCAGATCGTAAGCTCAGTTTCAAGAACGAATCGTTGGACGTGTTTTCCAACAAACGGCGCACCAGATACGCCATCCCCGGAATCAACTCGCCATACGGAGTGTAAATCCGCACGCGCAGACCACGCTCGGCCCACACCTGCGCGGCCTGGCCAGACATCCCGTACAGCATCTGAATTTCATAGCTCGACGGATCGATCTGTTTTGACTGGGCATAGGCCACCGCATGAGCCAGGCTACGTGTGTTGTGACTGGCAAACGCCGGCCGCAGCATTTCGCGGTCATCCAGCAGCGTCTCGGCCAGTTCTTCAAACGCCGCGTCCGACTGCCACTTGCTATGGAAAACAGGGCAGGGCCACCCACGCGCCCGGGCCACGACCGTTTCGTAGTCCCAATAGGCACCTTTCACGAGTCGCACGGAAATGGGCGTGCCCCGTTCCCGAACCCACGCCTGCCAGCTCCCCAGGTGATCGGCACCATCCCGATGATAGGCCTGCACGACAACGCCCACATGCGGCCACGATCGATACGCCGGCTCCATCAGCAGCGAACGGACAATCTCCGTATTCAGATCCCGTAGCGCGAACTGTTCGCTGTCGAAATTGACAAACACGTGGTGTTCCAGCGCCGCATCCAGCAGTTGCGTCAACCGCGGCCGCAGTCGTTCCAGTGTCCCTCTGGGATCGCGTGGCAGATATCGTGGTGTCAATGCCGACAGCTTGACCGACACATTCAACCGCGGAATGGGGCCCCAGTAATCCGCGTCAATCTGCGGACTGGAGGGCAGTGTCTCAAGTGCCGGAGCCGCCATGCGAATAGTCGCCAGCAGCTTGTCGAGATACGCATCCGACTCGGCTTCGGAAATGACCGCCTCGCCCAGCAAATCGAGACTGGTGGCAAAGCCTTCGTCTCGCAGCCGGCGAATTGAGCCTGCCACGTCGTCCACATGAGACCCCGCGATGAAGCGGGTCGCCATGCGACGGGCATTGCTGCGTGCGCTGTACGAGACCACCCGTCCCAGCAGTGCATTCGATTCGCTGATGTCCAGCCCCAGCCGCGCGGCCCACGGCAGATGGTTGCGAATCTCCTCAAAGTATTCATGCAGGTGACGATTCACCGATGCATGCGACTTCAGCATCGGCAGCACATCCACGAACCGGAACATCTGCAGCTTGATGGCCGGATCGCGCATCACGCGTTGCAGCAGTTGCTCCTCCCACCATCGCCCGTCGAACATCGTTGGCTGACGGCGGTGAACCTGGCGCAGCACGTCACTCGCCAGGCACCGGGTGCGCTCTTCGACGGAGGGTGAAGCAATAGGAGGGACGGCGGCATCCGTGCGTGCCACGGGGGCTTTCCTGGCGAGAATCGAATCGGCAGCTCACAACCGACGATTTTAGACGCTCGCTCCCACCCGTGCGACCCAGTTGACCAAATCACACTGTGATGCGGCGCACGGCGTGCTTCGCTGTCCCGATCGCCATCACACCCGGACTTCACTTGGGTTGCGTTCGATCACATCGCAGAACCACGCATACGTGCTCGCCAGTCCGTCACGCAGTGAAATGCGGGCCCGCCAGCCCGCGGCCGCCAGTCGGGAAACATCCATCAACTTGCGCGGGGTCCCATCCGGCTTGCTGGAGTCGTAAAAGAAACTCCCGTCATACCCCACCACGTCGGCCACCGTCTCCGCCAGTTCACGAATCGTCACGTCTTCTCCCGTGCCGACGTTGACGTGTTCCTCGGCCGAGTAGTTTTGCAGCAGAAACACAATCGCATCGGCACAGTCATCCACATGCAGGAATTCACGCTTCGGAGTGCCGCTCCCCCAGATGGGCACCTCACGCCGCCCATCCCGTTTGGCTTCGTGAATCTTGCGGATCATCGCCGGGACCACGTGACTGGCCTCCAGATCAAAATTGTCCCCGGGGCCATACAGATTGGTGGGCATAGCGCTGATGTAGTCGCACCCGTACTGTCGTCGATACGCCTGGCACAGTTTGATGCCGGCGATCTTCGCAATGGCATACCATTCGTTGGTTGACTCCAGCGGCCCCGTCAGCAGAGCCGCTTCGGTCATCGGCTGGGTCGCCAGACGCGGGTAGATGCACGACGACCCGAGCATCACCAGCTTTTTGACCTGCTGCTGCCAGGCGGCATGCACAATCGCTGTTTCAATGGCCAGATTGTCATACAGGAACTCGGCTGGCCGCGTGTTGTTGGCGTGAATGCCCCCCACCCGCGCCGCGGCAACAATCACGTAGTCTGGCCGATTTGCCTGCAGCCAGCTTTCGGCATCCACCTGCCGACGCAAATCGACCGACCGCGGGCTCGTCAACACTTCGCAGCCCTCACGCTGCAGGCGGCGGACCACACCCTGGCCCACCATGCCTTTGTGACCGGCCACCCACACCCGAGACCCTGCCAGTGACACGGGCACGCTCGGTGGACCTGACTTCCCGTGACCCGACGCAGAGGCTGACTCACTCACCGCCCATAATCCTTGTCGCTGACACTTGGGAATCGCGTTGTTGCCCACGGCCGCGCACACGTCGGCCAATACTCGACAGCAGGCGTTTGGCGGGTGATTCGCAGTCGCGCCACCCGCCCGCCGGATGCTTTACTTGCTAAACGCCCCTTCGGCGGGATTCGCCTGCCGAGCGATCAACTCGCGATCGCTGGCCACCATTTCCCGCACCAGCTGCGGAAAGGTCGTCTCATGATGCCAGCCGAGCTTCGTCTGGGCCTTGGTCGGGTCACCCAGCAGGTGATTGACTTCGGTCGGCCGGAAGTACGCCGGATCAATCCGCACCCGGACGACGCCGGTGCCGGCATCGACGCCAATTTCATCCACCCCGCTGCCGCGAAACTCAATGTTCACGCCCACTTCCTGGAATGCCAGCGTGACAAACTCCCGCACCGAATGCGCCTCGCCCGTCGCCAGCACGTAGTCATCTGGCACGTCCTGCTGCAACATCAGCCACATCCCGCGGACATACTCCCGGGCATGCCCCCAGTCCCGCAGCGAATCGAGGTTACCCAGATACAGCGTCTCCTGAATGCCAGCATCAATCGCGGCGACCGCCCGACTGATTTTCCGCGTCACAAAAGTCTCGCCCCGGGTCGGACCTTCGTGATTGAACAAGATGCCGTTGGATGCATGAAGGCCATACGCCTCGCGATAATTCACCGTGATCCAGTAGGCATACAGTTTGGCGGCGGCGTAGGGGCTCCGCGGCTGAAAGTGCGTCGTCTCGCTCTGTGGCGGCGTGGCATTGCCGTACAGTTCCGAAGTCGATGCCTGATAGAACCGCGTCTTCTTCTCCAGCCCCAGAATTCGAATCGCCTCCAGCAGCCGCAGCGTACCGATGGCGTCGGCGTTGGCGGTGTACTCCGGCGTCTCAAAACTCACTTGCACGTGACTTTGGGCGGCCAGGTTGAAGATCTCGTCCGGCTGAGTCTCCTGCACAATCCGGATCAGATTTGTGGCGTCGGTCATTTCTCCATAGTGCATATGGAACTTGACGTCATCTTCGTGCGGGTCCACATACAGGTGATCCACACGCCCGGTGTTGAACGACGACGACCGTCGCTTGATCCCGTGCACGTTGTAGCCCTTGGCCAGCAACAGCTCGGCCAGATAGGCCCCATCCTGACCCGTCACTCCAGTAATCAATGCAGTTTTCACGCGTCGGAACCCCACAATTGTTCAGATTCGATCTCGGCCGAAACGCCAGCCAACGGGCTGATTGGAACCGCGCTCCCGGGCTGAAGCAAGTCGCTTGTGCCGACTGTGCACGAACGGACGAAATTTCCTGCCGCCTGGCTTGGACATCCAGAAGCATGCCGATTTGAAGATCCAAGACCGGCTGCCGTTTCCAATCCCGCCAGCAGCTGGCACAACCCGCCCGGGGTGGCCACTCCTCCAGACCCTCGCCCGGTCCAACGAAAACGCTCAGAATTTGAATTGCTCCCGTTTTCGAGTTTGTGTTATCACCCGCCCCGCCGTGGGGAACTGCCAGGGAAGGCCGCCCCCTCAACGGCAACGAAGGTGGGCCCCCAGTAGCGCAGACAGTTGCGCTCCGATTGGGCCCGCCCACCTCGTCCTGCTGGTCCACACTCTGAAATCCCGTTGCGAACCACGGTCGACAAGGATGTCGGTTCTCTGTCCGAGCCGCGTTCCGTCTGTGGTCGCGTCGCGAGGAGAATCGCTTGAGCCCCGCTAGCCCCAATAAGCTGCGCGTTCTGTTCGTTGACGACGAAGCCCCCATTCGGGAAGTCATGGGGAACGAACTCCCCCGCATGGGGCACCATGTCACCGTTTGCGAAGACGGTTACAAAGCCCTCGAAGTCCTGGAAAAACAGCACTTTGAGGCCGCCATCGTCGATCTTCGTATGCCCGGACTCAGCGGCTGGGACGTCGTCGACCACATCAAGAAAGTGTCGCCGGACACCGAAATCGTCATCAGCACCGGCCACGGCAGCATGGAAGAGGCCATTCAGGCCATCCGGAAGGGGGCCTACGACTTCATCCCCAAGCCCTGCAAGCTGGTCGCCATTGCCAACGTCCTGCGCCGCATCGCCGACAAACGGACCCTCACCAACAAGAACATCGCCCTCGAAGGCCGCCTGCGGGCCGTTGAGGGAACCACCCAACTGGTTGGCGAGACCCCCGGCATGGCGCGGGTGAAGGCCCTCATCGAAAAGGTCGCTCCCACCGATTCCGCCGTGATGATTCTCGGCGAAACCGGCACCGGCAAGGAACTGGTTGCCCGCCGCATTCACGAGCAAAGCAAGCGGGCCCACATGCCGTTTGTCGCCGTCAACTGCGGTGCCATCCCGGACCACCTCGTCGAAAGCGAGTTCTTTGGCCACAAGAAAGGCGCCTTCACCGGGGCCGAAGTGGCTCGGAAGGGGCTGTTTGAGGTCGCCAACGGCGGCACGCTGTTCCTCGACGAGCTCGGCGAACTCGACAAAGCGATGCAGGTCACGATGCTCCGCTTCCTGGAATCCGGCGAAATCCGCCGCGTCGGCGAAAACGAAGCCATCAACGTCGACGTGCGGATCGTCTGCGCCACCCACCGCAACTTGCAGGATATGGTCCACGAAGGCCGTTTCCGGGAAGACCTGTTCTTCCGGGTGAACACATTCGAGATTCGCCTGCCCCCCCTGCGCGACCGCAAGGCCGATATCCCCGCTCTAGCCCGTTGCCTGGTTTCACGCCATCTCAAGCGTCCCGATTTGGGCTCCGCGGTGCTCACGACCGAAGCGTTGGCCGCTCTGCAATCTCACGAATGGACCGGCAACGTACGGGAACTGGCCAACGCACTGGAACACGCCGTCATCCTCGCCGAAGGGGGACCGATCCTGCCGGAACACCTCCCCACCAGCGTCACCAACCACACCGCCAGCACCGGCGGCGGCGGGGGAGCCTTCTGGCTCTCCAGCAAAGCCAAATCCCTGCGGCAGATCGAAATGGAAGTCATCTACCACGTGCTCGACAAGCACAACGGCGATAAACCAAAGACTGCCAACGAGTTAGGAATCGCCCTCAAGACCCTGTACAACAAACTGAACCAATACGAAGCGCAATCCGCGGCGTAATTTCAGGCGTCCATTCCATAGTCAACCTGCCGCGCGGATCGAAATTCGGTCCGTGCGGCTTCTTTTTTTTTATGGATTTTCTCGCGACACCAATCATTGCTCCGGGTGTTATTCTTTCCCTTCCGCTGATCATCAGTGATCCGAACAAACGTTTCCTCGTTCTTTCTCCACCGGGGAGACATTTTTCGGCGGATCGAACCTCGTCTGCCTAGTCGGCTCCCCTGTTTTGCATGGGCGGAGGCGAACGCGAGTTTTTTCGCTGCTCCCATGTTGGAAAACGCGACTGATGAGAAGTCCCGCCGATCTGCGGCGAAATCTGGCCGACATCATCCACCTCGTGCGGAGCGGGGGGGCCAACTCGCGCCGCGAACTCGCCTTGCTGTTGAAAGTCTCCCCCACCACGGCAGGCGGATACGTCGACCGCCTCACCGCCAGCGGGCACTTGCAGGAGACGGGGCTCTTTCAGGGACAAATGGGACGGCCCAAACGGACGCTGCGGGTCTGCGGTGACAGCGGCTGGTTTGCCGGCCTGGAGTTCAACGCCGCCCGACTCCACGCGGTCGCCATCGATTTTTCCGGGCAGACCATCGCCTCTCTCCGGTATCGCTTCCCCGAACGCGTCACGGCTCCCGCAGTGTGCTCGGCCGTGCGGGACGCCCTGCGCGAGCTGGTCGATGCTCGCCCGCAGCCTCCGCTGCGGGTCGGTCTTGGCCTTCCCGGGCTGGTTGATCTGGAGCGCGGCCTGGGCCTTGAATACGTCATGCTGCCAGACTGGAAACGGGTCCCCATTCGGGACGATCTGCAACAGGAGTTCAACCTGCCCACGTTGGTTGAAAACAATCTGCGGGCCATTGCCAAAGCGGAGTGGTGGTTTGGCACCGCGCGCGAACTACAGAACTATGTCGTCCTGGGTCCGCGGCATGGCTTTGGCAT
>JBGSIP010000060.1:0-2045 GCA_041742495.1 Planctomycetaceae bacterium | reverse complement strand
GACCTTTCGCTCCGCCTTCGGGACGCCCTTGAGATCGGGCATGGCGCTGAGATGGTTCTCCTTGACTTCGTCCTGGCTGTCCGCGTCAAACAGGGGTCGACCGAGACGCAACTCCACATAGGTGGCGGCCAGGCTATATTGATCGCTCTCCGGCCCCACCTTCTGCTCCCAGACCTCCGGGCCCATGTAAAAGGGGGTGCCGATGATAGTGGCCCGCATGTCGACCCCCGCCTTCATGAACAGCCGAGCAAGGCCGAAGTCCGCCAGCCGTGCATGCCCTTTGGCGAGCAGAATGTTGGCTGGCTTCACGTCTCGATGAAGAACCTGGTTGCTGTGGAGAAAGTCCAGCGCCTCTGCTGCCTCATGCATATACGTCAGCAACTCGTCCGCGGGAATGCCGGAGAGTCCGTCGCGCTGGCATTCTTCCAGCCGCTGCATGAGGGTCTTTTCTGCCAGATCCATGACGATGTGCAACTGCTCGCCGGCGAGCCAATAAGCCTGCACCTGCAAAAGAAACGGATGACGCAACCGCTTCATCAGCTCCAGCGCTCGCAGTTCCACCTGCGTCAACTGGTCGCCGGCGGTGCGATGGATCATCTTGACCGCCACTTCGACGCCCCCGGGAGCTTCTGCCCGCCAGACCTCGCCGAACATCCCGCGACCGATGCACTCCAGCAGTTGATAACCTTCGCCAACGGGCATCACCTTTCGCGGCACAGCAGATTCCCCCGGCGCGCCGGCTGACATGGTGCCCTGTGCCCAAAGCGGAACCGGCGACGCCTGGGGAGTTCCAGCCGAATACGGCGTGGGGGTCGGCAAATCACTTGCCGCGGGGGCACCTTGGCGCGGGGACGGGTTGGCCTTCACTTTCCATCCGGCCACCAGACTCTGTACTTCATCGAATTGATTCGGGAATCGCAGCCGATAGCCTTCGATCCGCAACGGATCCCCTTGCAGCCTGCGGATGCGATATTCGGCACCAATCAGTTCCACGGGGAGATCTTGCGCCGCTCCAAATTCCGGAAAATCCGCCAGATAATTCTCCAAAAGCACGTTTTCACCTCGCCGCCTGCGTTGCTCCAGATCAATCGGAATCAACTCATGCAAAGCGGGAAGACGGAGCGGATCTTCGCTCGGGGGTAGAAACGTTGTCAGCAAAATCTCATCAACTCCCTGCCGACATCCTCGCCACGCCTCCGCAAATTCCGCCGCAATATGCTGGATGCGGCTCCGCAGATCTGCGGAGAGGTCGTCGTGGTGAGACGGTTCGGGCATGGGAATTCAACGAGCAACCGGGCGGATTTGGGTGGCGCGCAACAATACACCGCGAACGGTGCTCTTCGCTACAATGAATCATACCAACCCTACTTAGCTCACGGAATTCATCCCATGCCTAAAAACCATGCCCTCCGTCTCCGTGCAACTTGGCTATTAGCAGCCACAATAATGGCCCTTGTACTTTGCATTCTGGGTAATCCGCGTCCGGGAACCGCTGCTGAAGAAGGTGAACCCCTATTGCGGCTGGAGGCCGGAGGGCCGACCGGCTACGTCACCGCACTGGCCTTCAGTCCTGATGCGCAGGCCCTGTATGCCGGAAGTTGGGATAAAACGGTTCGCGTTTGGCGATGGAATGTGCCAGGACGCGAGTATCGACTGGACCCCATCGCTTGGCGGGTTCCCATTGGGCCGGGGCTGGACGGGGCTATCAACGCCATCGCAGTTTCGCCCGACGGCAACTGGCTGGCAGCGGCCGGGCGGCCGGTCATTCGTGGTTCCGCCGACTTCCGCAATCCCGGCCGAGTGCTGCCAACACTGGGGGGCATGACGGACGAAATGCGGCTGGACGAAGGTGCGATCTATGTCTTTGACACGCGCACGCGAGTCACGCGCAGCTTGCGGGGACACCGGGGTGAAGTTCGTTCCCTCAGTTTTGCGCCGGGCGATCACGAGCGCCCGGTGCTGCTGTCTGCCGCTCGCGAATGGAATGAAGCTGCTGGCAAGTTTGGCGGTTCCGTGCGGCTGTGGGATGTAGTCGCTGAGCAGCC
>JBGSIP010000059.1:0-2895 GCA_041742495.1 Planctomycetaceae bacterium | reverse complement strand
CGAAAACATCCCGAATTCTGCCTTTGCACGTGCAGGCAAAAATCATCGGATGACTACAGACCAGCCTTGAACATGACCAGTTGACCCACTTTCTGACCCTCTTCAGCGCCCGCACCGAAGACGGTGACGTACAGGTTTCCGTCCTTGTCAAACGCCAGTGCCGTCGGCTTATTCAACGTGGCAATCCGAGTCGTCTTGACGGTGTCCCCATCAACGGTGATTTCAAACAAGCCCCCCTGAGGAACGTCCGACCACGCGAAGTCAACACAATACAGCTTGCCAGTTTTGGGGCTGTAGGCCAGACCCGCAATGTCGTGCAGGCCGGTCTTGTAGCTTTTGATGAGTGCGCCAGTCTCACTGTTGTACATCGTCAGGAGGCTGTCACCGGGGACGTTCATCTCGCCCATCTGACCGACGACCAGCTCTCCCTGGGGAGCCACGGTGATCCCCACGGGAGCGTCAACTTCGACCAGCGGTTTTGTTGCGATCCCAGGTTCGAGCGAACCAGGTTTGCCGTCCTTGATCGCGGCTTTGAGAATCCAGCCTTTGGTGTCATCACCATTCGCGGTGATGAAGATGCTGGAGTCTGTGACGGCGACACCATAAAAATTGCCTTCTCCGCCGACTGAGGCGTCGCCTTTGGGAATTGGTCCCAGTGAGAACGGGGCGCTCTCTTCCGACTGAGCCTGATCCAGCGGTTCAGCCGAAATCTGATAGACGCGAACCAACTCCTGTCCGTCGACCCGACTGCCATCCCCGACAATCAGATGTCCATCTCCCAGACAGGCCACGCCGAGGGGGCCGATGTTGTACTTGGGCCCTTTGCCGTAAATGTCCGTCGGGTAACCCGCAATCTCCGGGAAGACCTTGCCCGGCTTTCCCGGGACCAGGCGATGCACGCCATCGCGGGCGGCAAGGAAAACGTGCCCGGTCTTGGCATGCACGGCGATCCCGCTGGGGTTCTCCAGATCTTTCAGGACGATCGTCGGTTCCATTTCGCCAGCCTGCGCCGTCGCGGCGAACACAACCATGTTCAACGCCAGGCACGCCGGTAGCCAGTTCTTGCAGATCATGTGAGCCTCTTGCAGAAGGTGAGAGGAATTTCGTCTTCAGCAGTCACTTCCATCGCAGCGGGACACAACAGTGTGCCTGCTCATTGCCATCGTTTCGTTCATGGACTGTAACGGCATCATTCGGCGGCGCAAACCAAGCTGCCGTGATGATTCCCCGTGGGGGCCGCGCCGGCAAACCTGCGATGGGCCACCAGGAGACGGGAAACCAGGGCGACCCGACCCAAGGAGAATTTGACGCACTCGGTGGCCAGCCACGACCGTTATTGGGGGAGTTGCGGGGGAGTGATCGCCGGATACTCGTCGCTGGAGAGCCCTTCCTTCAGGAACGTGACCAGATCAGCCTGCTCCCCTGCGGAGAGATCTAATGGAAAGATCTCTTCGTCCAGGTAGTCATTCGGGGTGCCCCCTTTGTTGTAGTGTTCCACAACAGCTTCCAATGTCGCGAGGCTGCCATCGTGCATGTACGGAGCGCTTCTCGCAATTTCCCGAAGTGTCGGAGTCTTGAATGCGCCGGTGTCCCCTTCCAGCTTACTGATGGCCGCCCGCCCAGGGTCTGGTTGGGGAACGTTCATGCCCACCCCAAGATTGTGAAAGGCGTTGTCGGTGAAATTCACTCCGACATGGCAGGCCGAGCAGTGGGCCTTCCCGAAGAACAATTCCTTACCCCGCGCGGCGGACGCCGACATTGCTGTTTTGTCGCCACCCATCCAGCGGTCGTAGGGGGCATTCAGCGAGACAATCGTGCGCTCAAACGCGGCAATCGCCATGGCAGCGGTTTCCGCAGTTGGTCGAGCTCCGAAGACCTCTTCAAATCGTCGCACATATTCCGGACTGGCGTTCAACCGCTCCACGACCAGGTCCAGCGACATATTCATCTCGATGGGGTTCTGCATCGGCCCCAGCGCCTGTTCTTCAAGCGTCCCGGCGCGGCCATCCCAAAACTGAAACTTCTGCAGCGCTGTGTTAATGACCGTGGGAGAGTTGCGTCCCCCTTTTTTTCCGGCGACTCCGGTCGCCGTTGGTTCACCGTTACTCCAGCCCTTGTTCGGGTCGTGGCAGGATGCACACGAAATGGTGTGATCGACGGAGAGCCGCGGATCGAAATACAGCAGCTTTCCCAGCTCGATTTTGGCTGGTGTGGACGGGTTGGATTCGGGAACCGGGATGGCCAGTCCCCCGGGATGAACGGCCGGCTCGGTCGCCCGAATTCCTTGCCAGCCAGCCATGGCTGCCCAGATCACCAGCGCTGCCGTGATGGCCCTTCGCTTCACGAGACTGTTCTCCTTCGCCAGTTTACCTGAATTGTGGCGGCGTAGTTCGCCACCACCTTGTCTCTTCCATGATATGCCCACCCTGCGGCCGATCAACCCCGCCGCATGCAAGGCTCACAGCGTGTCTGCTCTGCGATCGCCGAACTGAGGTTATGGTGTTACTACAAAACAAGTTGGAGACAGTCGGCTGATCTGCGAGTGGTGGGTGAAATTTGTGTATACGACCACCATCGCAGTCCGCACGGGCATGGCTGCTTCTGACGGTAGTGCCTGTGCCGGTCCGACCAGTTTCAGCCAACGGCTCGACGAATGTGACAGCGGCCAACTTCCATCGCAGCGATATCGTTTTGGCGATCGGCTTTCGCGCCAATTGCTCAGGGATCGCGCACGTCCGCGATGTTGGTCGACAGGTATTCGGACTGCTGCTCGCGAGCCTGATCACGACGTTAATGGCCGGTTGCGCGCCTTGGTCGCTGAACCTGCCGGCGAACCTGCTGTCTGCCCCTGCCCGGGCGCCGTTCGATTCTGCCACGCCTGACGCGGCGGAGACC
>JBGSIP010000058.1:0-1919 GCA_041742495.1 Planctomycetaceae bacterium | reverse complement strand
TGCTGCATCGCTCCTGCTCCTCACCACCCAAGTCGCGGTTCGCATGATCTTCGGCCGGCCCGCAACCGACTTAAGCGACCTGCTGCGCCAGCCCACGCTCTGATCGTAACATGCCGAACTGGCCGAATCGACGGTGTAGCCGTTGTTCGCCTGAAACCAGTGGCCACCCCGCGGGGTACGAACATCAGTCGGGACGGGACTTGGCCGAGACTCTGGTGCGAAGTGTCGTCACTTCGCGTGCCCAGCCGGGTCGTCATCCGAGTCTGCAGCCGCGTAATCGACGATGTTTTCGCAGCTTTGCATAGGTAAATGGGGAACCACTGTGGAGTACGCGATTCGAACCGAACACCTGACCAAGGTGTACAACGAGCGGGTGATCGCAGTGAACGATCTGACGCTGGAGGTTCCACGCGGCGCGGTGTACGGATTGCTTGGGCCGAACGGGGCGGGCAAGACAACCACGTTGCGACTGCTCCTGGGTTTGCAGCGGCCCACCGCAGGCCAGGCCGAAGTGTTTGGGCGGCGGTGCGGAATGTGGGCGACCGAAGTCCGACGCTCGATCGGTTACCTCCCCACGCATCCGACGTTTCCCGGACATCTGCGTCCCATTCAGTACCTGGATCTGTTGGGCAAACTGAATCGGATTCCCAGTCAGGTGCGCAAGCCCCGGCTGGCGGTGCTGCTGCGCGCCGTTGGATTATTGAACGCCACGGAACAGCGGATCCAGACGTTTTCGACCGGCATGCGGACAAGATTGGGGATCGCCGCTTCGTTGTTGGCCGATCCGCCGCTCTTGATTTGGGATGAGCCGACGGCCGGTCTCGATCCGGAGGCGCGCCGGTTCACGTTGGACTTGATCACGGAACTAGCCCAGACGCGCACGGTGGTGGTAGCCACGCACATCCTGAGTGACATCGATGAGATCTGCAACCATGTGGGAGTCATGCAGGAGGGCCGCATGATTTATAGCGGCCCGATGGCGGACGTCAGGCGGCGCCTCCGCCGCGATGACATTCAACTGCAGTTGGACGGATCTGCGGAGTCGGTGCGGGCTCTGGTCGTGCAGGCCTCCGACATCGATGGCGTACAGATTCGGTTGCGTGATTCGCATACGTTGCAGGTTCAAGTCAGCGACACGCGCAGCCGCGCGGCCGTCTTGGCCGATCTGCTGCGGACCGTTGACTCGGCGGGGCTGACATTGCAGTCCATCGGCTCCGGGCAGAACGATACCGAGCATGCTTATTTGCAGTTACTTCAAGAGGACAGTGCCCATGGCTTCCGGCGTTTCCGTATCCACCCTGCAGCTCTCCCTGATGCCGATCTGGGCGATTCTGACCCATGAGTTGCGGAGTCTGGTGAGCGGGTGGCTGGTGCGGTTGTGGTTTTTGGCGGCGGCGATCGGCGCGCTGCTGGTCGTTTTTGGCAACTGGCCAAAGACCGAATCGGCGTTGTTGATTTCCACCCTGCTGGCATCGTTCCTGGTGTTTCCCTGGTTTTTCGTGGTGGTGGCGCTGGGGATCAGTCCGGTGACCGGATCGCGGTTGGAGGCGTTGGCCGATGGCATCTTGAGCCGGCCGGTGACCCGCTTTGAGTACCTATTGGCCGCATTGCTCGCCCGCGTCGCCTTAGTTTGGGGTGTGTATCTGGCCGTAACGGTTCCGGGTGCGGTGTTAGTGGCCTGTGCCAAGCGCCCGGTGCCCGATGATGGTGTGACGCTCTACGGCGTGATCATTGCCCTGAGTGTCGTCGCGCTGGTGCTGGCATTCCTGGTGGCCCTGTCGTTCTGCCTGGGGACCATGCTGCGCAACGCGATGTTGGCGACCGCGGTGCTCGTGTTTGTCTGGTTGCCGGCCAATGTGGCACTGGACACGTTTTCCCTGAAAGAATTTTCGCCGCTGAGCCTGAGCCGATCGATGCCG
>JBGSIP010000057.1:0-1656 GCA_041742495.1 Planctomycetaceae bacterium | reverse complement strand
GACCGGACTGCATGGCCGCCTCACTCCGCACCACCACGGCCGTCTCCATCTGATCGACGGCGACATCATTGATCACTAGCCGAGCGTGCAGTCGTGCCAGATTCGCATCCGCCGGTGGCACTATCAACTGTCCCACGACCTCCTCCGTGCCACCGGCCGGCACTACGACCGTGTGAGTCACGCATTCCGGCGAGGGCAGGGCAGGGGAGGGCTCCCATTCCAGACACACACGCACATTTTGTGCGACTTTGCCATCGTTGTGCACATGCACGCGCACGCCGATGGAATCTCCCGACTGGACCAAGGCCGTCTCGGCGCGAAAGCCACGCAAGTAGCACTGGCGCGTCAGGAATCGGGCTGTCTCCCGTAACACTTGTGCTCCGGCTCCGTCTCGTTGGCTGAATAGGTCCACATTGTCCGCGCCAAAAAAGGCCCAATGCGACTTGGCGTAATGCCCCCCATGATGCAGGACCAACGCGCCGACAGGACCGCGCAAGTGCCCATATCGATCGCAGGCCTCCAACAGCGGTACCCACCGCGACTGATGCGAGCCCAACACGCCGGACGCGGCCCATCCGCTCAGGGACAGACTTTCATCGCACGCCGTCTGCACGATCGCCTGCCCGCCAGCCGTTCGCACGCGCACAGCCCTCTTAAGCGGATACGAGGGATCGAACATGCCCAACTGCTCGGGACGCACGCGCAAGCCATCGCCTGGTTCGCCGGTGGCGGTGTTCATTGGCTGAAACAGCGCGTCGGTCACGTCGAACAGATAAACCTCATCGAAGTAGGCGGTCCCACTCTGACGATAGAAGCCGAACTGTACGCGTACATGATCCACGCGCGGAGAGGGAATGAAGCTGTATGCGTAGGTTTGCCAGTCGCTCGGCGCACGGACGACAGCGAAATCCCGAAAGTCGACGATCTGCCCCTGAGCATCGAACTGGTACAGAGCGATATAGGCCATGCCCGGCCCGGACTGCTGCGTTGTGCGGAGTGACCCGACAACTCGATACTGACGACCAGGTGTCACTCGCACTCGGGCCGCATAGCCACCGCTGCCCAACCCCGTCTCATCTTCCACCACCACTTTCGCGCATTGCGCGCCGCGCCAGGGCGACTCGTCAGTGCTGTGGGCGGAAGCGGCCGAGCGCCGCCACGTTCCATCGATCGCTTCCGTGCCGATGGGAACGTCCTGGGAACTTTCAAAACCGCCGTTGGACAACAAAGAACGGGCGGGCTGCGTGGCGTCAGTCAGTCGCGCCGCAGCAGCTTCTTGTTCGGGAACCCAATTTCCCTGGACGTTGCGTACCAGATCCTGAAACGCATAGCCGCCCAGCGTGATCATTTCTCCCCCGCCGCGCAGGAACATCAACACGTTTTCGCGGGCTTCTATGGGAAACGTCTCGCCAGTTGGCAACACGATGAGATCGAATCGCTCCGTGTTCAACTGTGACGGGTCACCAAACTGCGTGGCCGTCAAGCGTTCGACGCGCATGCCGCCGTCGGACAGGATCTGAGCGATCGTCTCCGGTGAAGCCGGCGCGCCGCGCTGAGGCATGCCGGGCTCGTCCAACACGGCTACTGAGTGAGTTGCGGGAACTGCGGGGGCCGCGACGGGATCGGCGGGATGCGCCACGGATGCGTCAAGCACGG
>JBGSIP010000056.1:0-5022 GCA_041742495.1 Planctomycetaceae bacterium | reverse complement strand
CCTGCGCCGATGCGGCCCCGGCGCTGGTGAGGGCCTTGAAGGACGAAGACCCCAGCGTACGCGCCCGCGCGGCGCGCGCCCTGGGTTCCAGTGGCGAGAAACGCTCGATCCGACCGCTGACCGAACTGCTCGACAGCGACGAAGACGAAGTGATTCTGGCGGCCTGCGAAGCGCTTGGCAGACTGGGCGACACCTCGGCGGGCATCAAGCTGGCCAATTTGCTGTTCGTGCCTGAGACCCCGGAAGAGTCCCGCGTCATCGTCGAGGTGCTGGAGTCCATCCGCCGGCTGGCACCGGTCGCGGCCGTCGAAGCAGTTCTACCTCTGCTGCAATGTTCAATCCCTCAGATCCGCCAGAAATCGGCTGATGCGCTGGGCCAGATTGGTGATGCCGGCGCGGCGGAAGCGTTGGAATATGTGCTGCTGCAGGACCACGAACCGACAGTGCGCGTGGCTGCCGCCAAAGCGCTGGGGCGTATTGGAGATCCCGAGTCATTCGCAGCGCTCGAAAAGGCCATGACGGATGCCCTGCCCGTCCGGGTGCAGTGCATTGTGGGCTTTGGCGTGTTGAAGGACCGCGAGGCGCTGCGCATTTTGCTGCCGCTGCTGAAGGATCCTTCGCCGGAATTGCGCTATCATTCCGCCGCCGCAATGGCGGAAATCGGGGAAAAGAGCAGCCTGACGCACCTCGAGCCGCTGGTGCTGGACGAAGACCCGATGGTGTCGCGTGCCGCCCTCAAGGCACTCGCCAAGCTGGGGGATACGCGCACCGAGAAGGACATTCGCAAGGCCGCCGGCAAGAAGACTCCCGTGGCGAGCAGCAGCGGACCAAGTTTTGACTTCGGAGAATTCGTCAGTGGGCTGGTCCCCGATGCTCTCCGCGGGCTGGTCGATTTGCATACCGGCACGGGACAAGCGGTTGTCGGCGGATCGGCGGCGACGCTGCTGCTGGCGGTCCTCGGAACGACGTACTTCCTGTTCTTCGCAGGGGAGCAAAAAGTCCTCCTCCGGGGCTACGTTTCCAGTCTGGCTGTATCGGCCGACGACACTCTGCTGGCGGCCGGCCGCACGCAATCCATGGTCGAGCTGTGGAGTGTCGACCCCTCCAATTCGACTCCGCAGCGGCAGATCCCGTTTGACCGCGGCGAAACCCCGGTGAAGGGGGTCGTCTTCGTCGGTCCTGAGACAGTTTGGGCCGCCGTGGGCAAAGAGATTTTGTCCTGCGGGGTGAAAGAGAAGACCGTTGAAATTGTCATGGAAGCGACCGCTGAAATCAGCGTCGTGGAATCGCTGGCGGGGGGAGAAGCCGTAGCGGTCTGGACCATTGATGGTGGCCTGTACCACATCCAGGTCGCATCGCGACAAGTGAAAGCGATCCCCGTGATCCCGCGGACCATCGGCCGTCCGGCCGTGGCCCCCAAGGGGGATCAGTTTGCCGTCATTGCCGCGTCGGGAGAAGTGGTGCTGTTCAATGCGAACGACGGACAATTGATCCGGCGGGCGCAGCCCGGCTTTGGCAAGGGCAAGCCGACCGTACTCCTTTTCACTCCTGACGGAAGTAGCGTGCTGGCGGGATCGACCGAAGGGGGCATCTCGCTGATCTCGGTGGCCGCCGCTCCAGCGAAAGTGATCGTGCCCTCCAGCACCATCGGTGCCATCAACGGTCTGTGGTTCGCTGGCGATGCAAAGCACGTCCACGCCCAGGCAGCGACGCTGCAACAGGTTGATTTGGAAACTGGCGAGATGAAGCTCGTGCTGGAGCAAACCGTGGTCGCATTCTCTCCGGTTCCCACCCAGAAAATGGTCGCGTACGCCATCGAAGAGTCACGGGGCGTGATGCTGTACTCCCTCGAACAGGGAGCCGCGGTGGGCGCTCTGAACGTACAGTAAGATCGGCACAGACAGCCGGTGCGCCCGTCGTGGTGACCGGCTGTGCGGCCGGTTCACCCACTGTCTGGCTGACCTAACCGACGTTCACGCTGAACGGCCAGCGCCAGGCAATGAGGGCCACGCTCATGGCCCAGACCAGCAGGCTCAGCGGGATCCCGATGCGGGCAAAGTCGGCATACCGATAGCCGCCGGGACCGGCCACCATCAGATTGGTCTGAAAGCCGATCGGCGTGGCAAAACTGGCCGCAGCGCCGATCATCACCGCGACGACAAATGGCGTGGGATCAAGCCCCACTTGACCCTGGAGAGACAAGTCGCCAGCCGCAGCGATCGCAATGGGCAGAATGAGAACCGCGGCTGCCTTCGCGGTGATCAGATTGGTCAACACCATCGTCAGTCCCAGCAGCAGTGCCATGACGGTCAGCGGCCGATCGCCGGCCAGGCCAATCATGGATGTGGCAATGTAGTCCGCCGTGCCGCTCTCTCGCACGGCTTCGCCGAGTGCCAGTCCCACGCCAATGGTCATCAGCACCGACCAGTCAATGGATCGTTTGACATCGGCACCGCGGACGCAGCGTCCCACCAGCATGAGCGAACTGGCCATCAGGGCCGATTTCAGCATGCCCAGGTTGCTGAACGTGGCCAGGCCAATCATGCCCAGCATGATGAGTTGCGCCAGCCACGCGCGATCGTGCCGCAGCGGAGTGGAGTTATCGACCGTGCTGACCAGATAAAAATCGCGCGAGTTACGGTTCACCTCGGCAAAGTCCGGGTGCGCTTCCACCAGCAGCGTATCCCCGACGAGCAACTGGATATCCCCAATCTTGCCGCGCAACCGCTCACCATTGCGGGACACAGCGATGACGGCGGCGTTGTACCGCGTGCGGAACTTGGACTCGCGAATGGTGAGATTGACGACCGGGCAACTGCTGGAAACGACGGCCTCGATTAAACAGCGTTCGGTGCGTGGGCTGTTGAGTTTGAAGACCTGATTGGTGGCCGGTTTCAGGCCGGGAATTTTCTGCAGATCGACCACAGATTCGACCACGCCCACAAAAATCAGCCGGTCGTTCGCGTGGATTTTGAGCTGCGGACCCACCGCCGCGAGAATCTCGCTTTCGCGCTCCACTTCCACGAGATAGGCACCGGGCAGACTGCGGAGACCGGCTTTTTCAATGGTTTTACCCACCAGCGGACTATTGGGATCGACCAGCATTTCGACGGTGTATTCGCGCGGGTCTTCCAGTTGTGTCATGACCGACTTGCGATCTGGCAGCAACCACGGACTGGTCACCAGCAAATAGAGAATACCCATCAGCGTGACGGGAATGCCGACCCACGCCAGATCAAACAGTTGCAGCGCGTGCTCGGGCCCCAACTGCTTTTCGAGTTCGGCGTTGACGATCAGTGTGGTGCTGGTGCCGATGGTGGTGATCATGCCCCCCAGGATGGTGGCAAAGCTCAGCGGCAGGAGCAGTTTGGACACGGAGATCCGGGATTGCCGCGCCCAGTCGTCAACGACAGGGAGCATCATGGCGACCACGGGGGTGTTGTTGATGAAGGCCGAGAGAATGGCGACCGGAAACATCAGAATCGCCTGGGCCTGAAACGCGGTGCGGGGACGTCCCAGAATCTGCTTGACCAGAAAGTCGACAGCTCCCGTTTGTCGCAGCCCTTCCGCCACCACAAACAACGCGCCAATCGTGACGAGTGCCTTGTTGCCGAAACCGGCTGCGCAAGCTTTGTCAGGTTCGACCACTCCGGCGACAAACAGCACCGCCAGACCCCCAAACAGGATGAGTTCAGCAGCGGCGCGGACAAACATCAGCGCCAGAATAGACCCCAGCAGCACGGCCAAGGTCAGCGCGATATCAAACGTCATCGATCGTCTTTCCTGAACTGGTCTCAGCGCGCTCCGCACGCCGCGCGGTCGATGCGCCGTCGCCCGCGATGACTTCTGGCCAGCTTTTCACCCATCAGCGGGGAATCGTTCAGCCATCGAACTGTCTTTCGCTAAACTGTCATCTTTCGAGCGGTCACCTGTTGAACTGTCACCCGTTGAACTGTCACCCGTTGAACTGGGCCGCGAGTGCGGCCAGCACGCGGTCATGCAGACGACCGTGACTGGCAACCACGCCCCGGTTCTGCTCCAACTGGACGCCGCAGGTGAAATCCAGCGGGCGACCGTCGATATCGGTCACCGTGCCCCCGGCTTCCTGCACGCACAACACCCCAGCGGCGTGATCCCAGATTTTTTCGCGATAGTCGGCCTTGGTAGGCAACCGCAAATACAACTCGGCGTTGCCGCGCGCGACGGTGGCATACTTGGCCTGACTGTCCATGCGCACGGACTCACCCCCGATACCCAGTTGCGCCTTGAGGGCCGCTGATCGATCGTGGGCGCTGTGGCCAGACTCCACCGATTCGCACAGGCGGCACAATTCGGGTTCGCTTTCGTCGGACACGCGCACAGGGTGCCGGTCGGCCGCATCGTGCAACGGGGACTGCCACGCTCCAGCCCCGCGGACCGCCCATTGCAGAGTCCCGCCGATTCCGGTGCCGGGCAGGTTGGGACAGCCAAGCACCCCCAGCACGATCTCTCCGTCCACCAGCAGCGCAAGCGCCACGGCATATTGCTCGCCCCGCAGAAAGCCCTTCGTGCCGTCAATCGGATCGAGAGTCCAGAAGCGCCCGGTGCCGCCGGGGTGATTGCCGCGATCGATCCAGCCGCAAATATCGTCGGCAGTGCCAGGGATTCCCACCGCGGCCAACTCCTGCTGCACCCGCATCAGAAACGGGGCCGCAGCGGGGTCTCGCAGTTCGGAGGCGTCTTCTTCCCCCACGACTGGATCGTCGGGCAACGCCGCCTGCAAGGCCCGGCAAATCACCGCCTGGCTGCCGAAGTCGGCAATCGTGACGGGGCTCTGGTCCTTCTTGGCCAGCACTTCCCCCGTGATCTGGCTTTGAACGGCGGCGCACAATCGTGAGGCCTGCTGCACGGCTGCCAGCGCCACGGCCAATTCGCCATCCCAACGACTACTCATGGACTGCCTCTTCCCCGTTGTCAGTCACCGCTCATTCAGTCCCGCCGCTTGCGCGCTGCGTCATGCAACACCGCGGTGGCCGGCCACCT
>JBGSIP010000055.1:0-2936 GCA_041742495.1 Planctomycetaceae bacterium | reverse complement strand
ACGCCGACGATGAGGAACGGTGAGCACTGCCGCCGGTCGAACGTGGACCGCAAAGCGACGAGTCCCGCCAGCGGATGTGCGGCCACGAGTAGCCACCAGAATAGCCCGCTGGCTCGTTCCGACCAGGACGTCGCGGACAGTGCCACACGCGCGGCTTCCGGCCAGATGGCGAGCTCGCCCTGCGTGCCGAGAAAACTGACTTGCGAAATAAAACCGGCCTGCGAAAGCGACGTGGCAGCCAAGATCGTGTCTTCGAGCCAGACGCCTAGCGATCCCTGCAGCAGGTGATAGCCCAACAGGGGAGCGGCAGCCAGCAGCGCACCGCCAGCCAGCCTGCAAAGAACTCTCAACGCCTCACCATTGGACAGTCGCGGAGCAATGGCACCGGCGAGTGTCAGCGCGAGCGGCCCCAGACCAAAGACGACCACGGTCGTTGCATCGCACCGGGGGAACAAGTAGGCACACAAACCGGCCGCCATGGTCAGGCTCACCACCCGGGGAACCAGTTGTTGAAGCGGGCCCATTGGCTGCGAGGAGCCCGCTGTGCGGTGTTCTGCGAACAGGGCAGTCAACGTGCCGATGGCGAGAAAGACACCGCTGAGCTGCCGAAAGAGAAACGTCAGCCCCAACAGAAACCCCAGCACCCAGCCCCGCCGCGAGTCCTCCGGTGACCACGACGTGAGCACCGAGATCACGAGGGTCATCAAGAAGGCGCAGTACCAGTGTGCAGTCGGGTTGTTGAATTGGATGAATCCCAAGGCGGCCGTCGTGAGTCCGGCGGCAAAAGCCGCGCCGGGACCAGACGCACGAAACAACTGCCACACAAGGAGTGATTGCACCAGGCTCATGGCTGCCAGCGGGTAGCGCAGGCTGACGAGATCGAGTCCAAACAGGTAGAGCCAGAGGGCGTTGGTGAAATTGATGTAGCCGGCGTGCACGTCCTGAATGTCGCGATGCAGGACTTCTCCAGCCAAGACTCTCTGCGCGACGTGAGCGTAGGCTCCGTCGTCCACCGGCGTCCAGAAGTGGTTGTAGCAGGAGAGGATCAGGCAGCCAGAGGCCAACAGGCAGGCGAGCCAACTTAGCCAGCAGGCCAGGCTGGAAGTGGCCAGACTGATGTGGGAACCGCCGCGGTCGGCTCGTGCTGCGCGAAGATCTGACGTTTCGGCAGGGACGGTGGACGAGGATGTCAACACAGCAGATTCCGGATCTCCCGACCGCGATCAACCGGGCAGCTTGTGGGAAGCGTTCACGCCGGCAGTGCCGCGGGGACCGCGGATGCCGACTGCTCGGGACGACGGGGGCGACGCCAGATCAGCGTATCAACGACGTAGTGATGGAAATTGATCGTATGAACGACAATGAGCGTGCTGCCCTGGAACGCGGCCAGCGGCGAGTAGCGAAGGAACGACAGCAACGCAAAATACAGCGTGGAGGCAATCAGCAGCGTGACCGCGAAATAGCAGACGATATTCAGGGCGTTACGCTGAGATAGCCAGGACATCCAGCCGGGGGCTGCGTTCCCTGCCGCACTGAAGCGGCGGGCGTTCATCAGCCAGACAAACAGCAAATACTGACCGTTATGCCAGATGTTGAGCACCAGCCAGCCGTGATCCATCTGCGAGATGAAATAGTAGCCCGTCAGAAAAATTGTCACGTGCGAGACCATGTACATCGCCAGGCCGGGACTGCCCCGTCCCTGACGAAACATGCGAACCTGCGAAACCGTCCAAGCCAGGCACAAACCAAGAGCCAGCAGTCCCACGCAAGTGGCGGTGAGGGATGTGGCCCAGAGCAGATCGGTGTACCTCAGGCCGGTGAGTTGCGACGCCAAGAGGGGGAGCTTGCGAATCGGCTGACCCAGAAACCGGTTCACCGGGTCGGCGGAGATGTAAAGCACTGCAAACACAGCCACCGAATACAACGTCGCGATGGTCAGGCTGGCCTCGCGCGGGGTGGCGGCCGATTGGCGCAAATAGGCCTTGGCCACGCCGAAACTCTGACGTGTGTAGTGCCACCATTGCCAGTACAGGTACGTCGTGGCGATGGCCCAGATGCCGCAGCTCCAGGCAAAGAAGACGGTGATCACCAGGATGATCCAAGGGAGGCCAAACGTTAAAAAGCGATGCCGTAGGAGGCTATCTCGGTCATAAGAGACCCGCGTGAAGGTGGCAGCCACGTGGTGATAGCCGAGTAGCCAGGTGTCGGCAATCAGCAGCGGATAGAACAAGTAGGGTGCCGAGACCACCGCCGCACCGGCGGTGAGGGCGAGGGCGGCCACCCCGACGACGAATGTGAGGTCGTAAGCCGGCGAGTCGAGCCAGCCGGCGGACGTGTTCCGCACTGCCGCCGACGAGCGAATCGTGGCAGAAGTCAGAGTGGTCGAGGCCATAGTCACAAACACCCAACAAGACCGCGGAGAAGTCCGACAGCACCCCGCCGGAAGACCTCGGCGATGGTTTCGAGACGACGGTACCAAGGCCCGCGGGAACTTCAATCGGCGGGAAAGGCCCGGACGGGCGGACTTCGACGCAACTGCCCTTGAGCGTGCTACTTAGGCCGTGTGTGAAGAATTGGTGACCCGTTCGGGAATCGCCGAGTGCGTTGCGGGCTCGCCCTGCAGGATCGACTTGTTGTTCGCCAGATTCTTTTTCCCGGCGCGACCTCGCAGGTGGCGTCTTGAACGCACGCATGACATCGAGGCGCCGAACGAGCACCTGGAGCCGGGAGTGACGCGGCAGTTCCGCGTCCTGCCGCGCAGACGTCGTGGCGTCGGGGCTGCAGTGATGTCGGATTAAAAACGAACCAGCCCGGTGGGATCTTTCGATCTCACCGGGCTGGTGTTGTATGCAGAGGTTGGTGAATTGAATGTTCAGAAAGTTATGGCGACTGATTTTTGGTCGCAGAAGATCTGACTGGCTAAGGTCAGAGCTTCT
>JBGSIP010000054.1:0-1713 GCA_041742495.1 Planctomycetaceae bacterium | reverse complement strand
TGTCTCCGCGGGCAAGCGGCTGGCCGTGAGCCAGTGGAGATAACCGGGAAACGACTGCGGGCCCGTCGCCACGGCGGCCTCTTGCTCGCGGGTGATGACTTGCGCAGCTCCCTGCTGCAACCGAGGATCTCCCACCAGATTCGCGGCCAACTGCAGCGCGTCGTTACGCTCCACACCGGCATCGAGCAATTCTCCGTACACCAGCGACAGCGTCCCGTGGCAGTAGTCACGGACCACCGCCGCCACACCGGGGACCACGGCCAACAGGCCAAAGGCACCTCGCAAAGTGACACTGCGCCGGCTGGCCCCGGCCCACGCCACAATCACCAGCCCAATCGCCAGACAAGCCAGCAGCCAACCATACGCGGCGACAAATGCTGTGACCGATTGCAGCCACACCAACAACCCACTCGGCGGTGGCAACCGGTTCTGAATGGCGGAGTCGCGCATAATGTCGAGAATCGACAACAGATACCGGTTGGCCACTTGCCCCAGCAACGGCAGCGAACTCAAAAACACGGTCAAGGGATACAAGAGCGCCAGCACAAGTTCCCGCCGCAGCAAGAACAGGCCGCGCAAGTGTGACGAGAGATGTTCCAATTGGGCTGCCAACTGGCTCGCCGTGGCACCTGCCTGCACCGCACTAATGTACGCAGCAGGCAAGATGTCGCGATGCTGAGCGAGAGTGCTCTCCAGACTGGTGCCAGCGTCCAGTTGATCGGCTATGGAATGGCAGGCGGCCCCCACCTGCGAGCGCCGCGAACCTGCCGCTTCGCGCAAGCCGGCGGGCAGCGGGAGTCGTGCCCGCACCACTTCCACCAGCAAATCATTGAACTGCAGGCACTGCCCCCAACTCAATCGAGCGCGGCGGGACGCATCGTTCATGGCAACGCCCCGAAATCATTCGGCGACGATGCGGAACCCGGGGATGCGGAACAGGGCGTTCCCGTGGGCGGATCTGCCAGCAGCGTGCCGCCCGACACCAAGTCATCTGACACTAAGTCTTCTGACACCGAGTCATCTGGGATCGAGTCGCCTGGCCTCGTGAGGCCAACGATTGCCTCTGCCGCGACGGCAACAGACGGCAGGCCGAAGCAGCGTGTCAATTCGGCGGCAGTGGTGTCGCCAGCAGCCAGCAGTTCTATGGCCCGTTGCCGCAATGGACGGAATCCGGCCGCAACCGCGATGCGCTCCAGCTCACTGGCATCCACCCGCTGCGCGAGTGCAGCCGTCAGTTCGGCTTGCGCCGGAGAGAGCGCTTCGGCCAGCAGCCTGCGATCGAGATATCCCGTCCCGCGACACGTGGCGCAACCCCGCGCGATCCGCGCCTGAACGACGGGCCAGCCCTGTCGATCACGCGCGTCGGTCGACCACGCTGCGCAATCGCAGGCCGTTCGGATCAATCGCTGGCAGATCACGCCGATCAGTCCACTTTGAATGACATAGGGCTCGATTCCCATCCCGCACAGCCGCGACAGGGCCTGCGTTGCCGAGCCGGCATGGAACGTGGTCAGCACGAGGTGACCCGTCAGCGCCGCCTGAAACGCCGTGGCCGCCGTCTCCGCATCCCGAATTTCGCCCAGCAGAATGACATCAGGATCCTGCCGCAGCAGCGACTTCAACCCCGTCGCCATCGTGAGCCCCGCCGCGGGGTTCACTTCCGACTGATCGACCCCGGCCACGTCGACTTCGACCGGGTCTTCCAGCGACACG
>JBGSIP010000053.1:0-3326 GCA_041742495.1 Planctomycetaceae bacterium | reverse complement strand
GATCCACGCCGCCGGGCACAATTGGCAACTGCGGCGAATGAACTGCGCACCCAGTCCGGCGCCGCGATACGTGGGATGCAGGACCACCCGCGACAATGTGACCAGTCGGGCGTTGAGCACCTGCAAGCTCAACCGGTCGCGGCGGCCGGACAAGCCGAAGTAACGCGATCGCAGCGCGAGCGATGCCGCGGGCGTCGTGAACAGGCAGATGCCAATCGGCCGGTCCCCATGCCGCAACAGTGTGCCAAACTTCAGCGGGCCAAACCCGTGGCTGCGGTAGTGCCAGCCCGCAAACTGCGGCCAGTCTCTGCGCGTGGCCGGCGAGATCCACAGATCCTCCGCAAATGAACACCGCCGTGTCGACGTGCGCGCAACAGCTTCCGCGACGTTCCCCGCGGCCGGACAATCCGCCAGGCGGGTTCCCTGCTCCGAACAGACCAGATGCACATCAGGCGCCAGATCGGCACGGACGTCGTCGTGCGTGGTGGCCACCAGAAATCCCGTTTCACCGCGGTCAGCCAGTCTCCGCAGATTGAACGCCAGCACCCGTGCCAGCGGGCGATCAAGATTGGCGGTGAACTCATCGATGGCAATCCAGCGCGGGGCTGGTCGCGAGGCGAGTGCCTTGGCGATGCGGAACCGGAAGCGCTGCCCTTCGCTCAATTGGTCAACCGATTGCAGCATCAGTCGCGGTTCCCCCAGGCCGCACGCGGTCAGCAGTGCGACTGCGGCACCGACGGGCAGTTCCAGTTCCTCCACCACGGGCCGATTGGTCCAACCGACACTTTCCGGCGTGATGACATGTTCCAGCTGGCCCTGCAGGGCGCGTAACACAGTCGACTTGCCAGAACCCGAATCGCCGGTGAGCAGCACAATGCCCGCTGGAGGGAGTGTCAACGCCACGTTGTCCGCGATCACCCGGGGTGGCAATGGAGTGGTCCCCAATCCAAACCTGTCTCGCACAATGCTGGCTTCCAGCCCGCCGCGCGGCGGTCGGTTGGTGGGTTGACAATTCAGCAGGATCGATGTGCCTCCCGCGAGAACATCCACCGCTTTCATGTGGGGAGTCCCGTCACGTGAACTTCCAGATCGAGTGTCTTCAGCACGGCCTCCAGCGGCGCGCGCACGGCCTCCCAGCGATGCGGGGGAATCTCCAGCGTGACGACGACGGAGCCCTCAACAGTCTGCGAGTCCTCTGCGTTGATGAAGTCTTCGTCGGGACAGTACAGCAGGCCGGCAAGTTCCGCGGTGCTGAAACCTGTCAGCGTGGCATCGATGTCGGGCAGAGCGACCAGTTCTTCGACCAGCGTCGTCAGCCGATCGACGTCCCACTCGCCGCCCACGCGCGCATTGTTGAGCGCGACGTTAAGCGTCTTCTCAGTCTCCAGCGACAATTTCACGACCACCACCGGCACTGTTGCGTCACCCCGTTGGCGCAGCAGTTCCAATCGCTGATGCCCGCCGACGAGGTGGCCCGTGGTTTCATTCCACACCAGTGGCTGCACCAGCCCAAACGTGTGCAGCGAACGCTGCAGCCGCTCGTAGCCGGGCATTCCCGGTTTCAAGGTGACACGCGGGTTGTAGTCCGCGGGCTGAAGTGACTGCAGCGGGACATTACGAATTTCCATGCGCAGCCTTCCGTGAACGACGCGAGGCTGTGGTTGTGCCGGCTTTGCCAGGATGTGTGGAAGTGGGAAAGGCAGCAGCCGGAGCGCCTGGCGAAGCACATCTGCGGCGCGGAGTGCAGCCCGGAGAGCGACTTGCCGAATCCGCTGGGTCGGTCTCGATCAAACGGGACGGGACCGCCCGATCATCTGGTTCCGCGTCGGATTCCGCATCTTCGGCATCGCCGAGAGGAGTATCGATGGCGAAATCGTCTGCCAGTTGAAACGTCTCGCGCAGGTCGCGGGTCACGTGTCGGATGCACCGCAGCACGTGCCCTTTGTTGAGACCGAAGACCGTGCCGATTTGATCGAATGACCAACCGGCGTTCTCGCGGAGCACCAGCATGGCGAGATTCCGCCAGCGGGTGGTGTCATCCAGGGCGTAGCTGGTGAGTACCGTTTCCCAGAACGGGTCGAGCCCTTGTCGAGGGAGATGAATTTTCATACCGCCACGCGTGACCGCAGACATACAGACGATTCCTGTGAACCAGACGGACCCCGGGGCGCGAGCATGGATGGACGGAGTCGGACTCCAACACAGAGCCGTCGCTGCCACCCAGGGAGCACAGCGGTTTCCCGTCAATCCAACCGCCGCAGTTGCGCTGCCAACGAAGCATTGCCACTGCGACACAGGAAGTGTACTAATGAATACATTCCTGTCTGCGGGAGAACTGCCCGCGGGACTTCAAACCTCTGTTTGAAATCGACCGCGGGCCGCGGGGGATCGGCAGGGGACGGCTGCCAGACCTCCACGCGAACGACTGGTTCAACCACGTCTATTTGTTAGCCACTTTAGATCACAGGGTGGCACGGCCGGCTTGTCCAGCCGTGAGGGGATTTGTGAGTCAGGCACATCATGACCTGCGGACGACGAAGTCTTTCTCCGTGGCTCTGTGCCTCTGTGAGCACCAAAAAGAATGCACGCGACGGGCTACGCGTGGACTCTCACTTCAACGCTGGTTTCCGACCGCTCCATGAATCGTACGTTGGCGACACGACTCATGTTCTCACAGAGCCACAGAGTCACGGAGAGGCATGAACAGCCTCACTCACACGTCGATGGGGAGTTCAGTGACTCAGCGACCCGATGGCGCGCTGGCGTCAGGCACAGCCTGACCTGCGGACGACCCATCAGCATGACATTGAGAGATAGACAGACCACACGTTGGCTGTGCCGCCGCATGGCGTCTTGCGTCACATCAATCGTGCCGGAGCCATTCGGGCGGAAATTCGGCGGGAGCCGACTGGTCGGCATGTCGCCACGGGAACGTGGCACCGCGATCAGGATGAAAGGGAATTGTTTCCCCGTGCGACTCACTCAGCAGCGACCACAACTGCTGTTGCAGCCCCTGCAACGTCTCGGCGTGCGTGGCATCATGGATGAGATTGTGCAGTTCCTCAGGATCTGTCTCCAGATCGTACAGTTCATCGCGATCCCAGATTCCGTGCGCGCGAATGTACTTCCACCGCTGGCCAATCACGGCGTGCAGGGTGGGCGTCTGCGGATAGTTGCGCTCCCAGTAATACTCATACAGCAGCCCGTCTTGCGCGGGCTTCACAGCGTCGGCTGGCCCGCCCAGCGCGCACAACTGTGTCCACACGCTGTGACCCTCGGCGGTGGTCAGCGGCGGGGCCCCCGCGGCCGCCCGCCGGGTGGGGCCG
>JBGSIP010000052.1:0-2427 GCA_041742495.1 Planctomycetaceae bacterium | reverse complement strand
GTCGAGTCTTTCGCGATGGCGCGGGCGCGCTTCACGAACTGGGCGGCGCGCTTCTGAAGGTCGGGCGACATGCGGACAGCTTTCGGTGAGGGACTGCAGTGAATTGGTATTCCTCAAGCAATCGAGTCGGTCGACCCCTTCCGTGAAGCAGACGCAACTGACAAAGCGGTGGCTGACCAGTGTATCGCTGCCTTTGAAATGCAGGAGTTCGTCGTAACTAAACGCCGCCGATACGGGGGAATCTTTCTGGTTCTGGAGTGAATCGGGGCTGGCCGACGTGGCCAGTGGATGCGCCCCGAGAGCGAGCGGGCGGAAACCATTCGGCGAGAGCGAAACTGACGAGATTTGGTGGATCGCGGGTTTGCCAGCGGGCGGCGAGCGTCGGCAGAATGAGTGTCGATTGAATCCGGCCGTCTTGAGAAAGTCCCGCGAATGTTCCGTCTGCTGGTCGTTGCTGTGTGTGCCTTGTGTCTGACGTCGACGCTGTGGGCGCAGCCACCGTCGGATCGCGAACTGCTGACTCCGGCTGAGATGCGAGCGCGAGTGCTGGTTGAGTTGCAGAAGAAATGGCCGAAGAACCGATTGGTGCGCGTGGTATGTCATGGGCATTCCGTGCCAGCCGGCTACTTCAAAACTCCTGAGGTCAGGCGGCACGATTCTTATCCGCTGCTGTTTCACAAACAGTTGTGCGAGCGGTTTCAGACCGCACCGATTGATGTGTGTGTCACAGCGATCGGCGGAGAGAAGTCGGACGCGGGTGCGGAACGGTTCGAACGAGATGTGCTGTCGCTGAAGCCCGATGTGGTCACCATCGACTACAGTTTGAACGACCGCGGACTTGGCTTGGAGAAAGCCGAAGTCGCGTGGCGGGCGATGATCGAGGCGAGTCTGGAGCGAAATATTCTGGTCATCGTGCTGACGCCGACACCGGATTCCGGCGAATCATTGACCGATCCCGAGGCCCCGCTGGCCAAACATGCTGCACAGGTGCGTCGGCTGGCAGACGAGTACAAGATTCCGCTGGTCGATTCATACGCTGCCTTTCAGCAGCGAGTGGCTGCGGGTGAGTCGATCGAGAGTCTGTTGTCACAACGCAATCATCCCAATCGCGTCGGGCACGACATTGTGGCTGAGTTGCTGCTGGCCCAGTTTGTTATTACTCGGCCGGGGGAATAGTCGCCACGGGGCGGGATATTGTGGCCAAGACAGCGGGCGCCACAACCGGCGTTGACGGGGGGCGAGGTTTTTTCCTAGAAGCAGTGGTCGTAGAGATTTGTGTCGATTTGGTGCGCACAGGGAGGGGCTCGCCATGTTGTTTTCGCGTTGGACTGGCTGCTGGTCGGGTGGCGGGGTGGCCTTGCTGTCGTTGGGGACTCTGGCTGGCTGCCAGCCGAACGTGACCGCGACGTCGACGTCGGCCGAGAGCGCTGCGACCGCTGAGGTGCGTACCGCGGACTCGTCGGCTACGCCCGTACAGGCGGCTGCGTTGACGGCCGCCGACTGCGAACTGCTGATCAAGACCGCTCAAGCAGCCTTCGACAAAGGGGAAACCGCACTGGGGCTGGTCACGCTGGGGCGATTGCTCGAAGAGTCCCCCCAATATGTGCCGGCATTGAAGTTGCGGATTGCCGTGCTGAGGCAGGCGAATCAGTTTACCGCTGCGCTCAACGACGCACAGGCCTGGATTGCCGCGGCTCCTGAGGATGCCGAAGCACATAACGTGCTGGGTTACCTGCAGTTGAGTGCCGGACAGATCGACGTGGCGCTCACCACGCTGGATCGGGCGATTGAACTCAATCCGGAGATGACGCAGGCCTACACCAATCGGGGTTTGGCGCGGCTGGCCCGGCGGGAGTTTGGAACAGCCGTTGATGATTTCAACCGGGCCTTGCTGTTCGAGCCCGACCACGTGAACACGCTCAATAATCGTGGCTTGGCGCTGCTGGAAGCGGGAAAGTTCTCGGATGCCCTGACGAGCCTGCGACGGGCGGCGGAACTGGATCCCAATCATGTCGATGCGCAAAACAATCTCGGCATGGTCTATCTGCGACAAGGGGATCTGGAGTCGTCCGAACAGAGTTTTGCCCGGGCCGTGGAACTGGCACCCTATGCGCCGCGGTATCTGTTGCATCTGGCGGCGGTGAGGAATTCGCTGGGGAGGGTGGACAGTGCGCGCAGCCTGCAGCGGCGGGCCGAATGGGCCACGGAACTGGCGGCCATTGATCAACAGCGCTCGCAACATCCGGGTGATGCAACGGTGTGGGTGGCGCGTGGTGAGCACTTGCTGAAGGGTGGCGAGTGGGAACCGGCGCTGGCGACTTTCCGCGCGGCGGAAAAGCTGGCACCTCAAACGGTCGAGCCGAGATTGGGTCAGGCCAAGGTGTTGCTCGCCCAAGGGCAGGCCACTGCGGCACTGGACTTGTGCGA
>JBGSIP010000051.1:0-4205 GCA_041742495.1 Planctomycetaceae bacterium | reverse complement strand
CCTCGCCGCGCGACGCGCGGCGCCAGGCACGCATTTCGGCGACGGTGGACTGCATATCGCTGGCCCACCGCAGGCACTCCGGTGCATCGTCCCAATTAAGGGCCACATAAAAATGTGACCACGTCAGATGCTCGTATTGCTCAAACACATCGTGAAACGTCTCCCAGACGCGGCGGCGCTGATAGACCTGATCACCACTCAGACCAATCAGATTGCCAAAGTCGGCATCAGTGCGGCCGCGGGCATGGCGGCGGGTCCATTCCACCGCGCAAGCTCCGACCTCCCAGTTGCATTGACTCAATGCGCTGCGGGCCCGATCGACGAGCTCTTCTTCACTGTTTGCTGCCGGACGCTGTGCTGCCATGTGTGGTTTCAAAAGGATTCCCAGTCGCGAACTTCCCCCCTCCCGGGGGCATCACGAGACCAACGTGCCCTCCGGGCGCGGGATTTGGTGAGCAACTCTCATCGCGGCCATTCAGCGGGGTTGAAAGACGACGTCCAGACCAGCGAGCGGCCGAGCCTCTCGCATGTCCGGTTCGCGGCCCTGCTTGTCCAGCGCGCGTGAGACTCCGGCAGCAACGTGCCTGCAGAAATTAGGTTCGCCAGAGGCAAACCGCGGGATCACTGCCGGAAGCAGGGCATGCTACCCCCAGGGGAACTGGTGTACCAGTGACCGGCAAACGGCAATCGCACGGGCGGCACTGGCCAATGGACCGACTGACCTTGTGACTGCACAAGTCTGCCGAGTCTGTGGAGCTCTCCCTGTTCGCGCAATCGTCACGGTCATGTCACTCGCTCGGTGACAACTGCTGAGCACACTCATGTGTGGATGCATCAGCCAGGTCACGGTATCGAGGCGAGGCAGTACCACGAAACGGGCCACGTCCTCTTCGACGGCCGCGCGACGGTGCCGGTGAAACTATCGCCCCCTCACAGAACGGTGACACACAACGACGTTGTCAGACTGCTGGCGATCTGCCAGCGGTCTGGCGGACGTGTGATGCCGCAAGTATGTGTGCGGACGATCACAGCAACGCATCAGGCGTGAAGTTCTGTTCCGTGAGATGCCACTGTTAGTCGGCATCTCTGGCCAGGCCTGTGGAGGGTCGCTAACTGCGTGGTGAACTATGCAAAAGCAACCACAAACTGGGCGCCATTGGCTGTGCCAGTGTTGTTCTCACCTCGCACACGACGGCATTTTCGAAGCCAGCGGCACCCCGAATTGCTTCATGTAGTGGTTGTTCAACGGGCTGCTAGGATCCATTCTGGCAATGAATTCACTCCGTGAGCGTTGACGACTGCGCAATTAAGCCCTATACGTGCGGATTGTGTGTAGCGCCAAGAGTGAGTGATCGGCCCGATGTGCAAGCTTCAAATTGCGGCCGAGTGAACCGCTAGTGAGAACCCTGCCGTCTGTTTCCGCTGCGAGCGAACTGCGGCGTCAAGCAGGGTTCGGTGGCGATCAAAGACGCTCACACATCCGCGTTGAGTTGCCTGCACGTGATCCCCGATTGCCTCTCCGTTTTGCCACGAATGGGGGATCTCCCTGACCTTGGCGAGGTCGACATCAATTGGTTCAGCACGAAATCGAGACACTGCGATGCCCAAGCGAATGGTGAAGAATGCGACGTTGTCTGACCTGCGACGCCTGATGCTGGAGAAGGAAAAAGAACTGGCGGAACTGCAGAAGACGAAGAACTCCCTGCTGAAGCAACTGGCCACTGTCGATGCTGGCATTGAAGCGGTCACTGGTGGGCCATTGCGTGGTCGTCCGCCGATGGCCGGTGATCGTCCGGCCGTCGAAACGGCCGGAAAGCCGGGCCGCAAGGCGAAAGGCGCTGTGCGTCGTCGCCCGAAGAATGCGGAGCGTTTGCCCGCGGTCATCGATCGTCTGCTGTCCAGCAGCAAGGCTGGCATGACGCTGTCCGAACTCGAAGAAGCCGTGTTCGACACGGGCTATAAGAGCAACAGTAAGAAGTTCAAGAATGTGCTGTATCAGGCGATCTACAAGATGCCCAAGATCAAGCACAATTCCGAGACAGGTAAGTATATGGTCACCGCCGCCAAGTAGTCTGGAGTGGTCAAAATGGCACCTTGAGCGGGGCTCTTCGAGCGGCGAGGGGTGAGTGCCAGCTACCGATGCCAGTTGCCGTCGCCGTGAGGGCTTGCTCAGCCAAGAATGTCGGCTGAGCAAGTTGGCTTGGGGTGACGATCGTGCCTCCGGGAAGGATGTCGACCTCAACCTGGAGAGCACCGAGATTTGCCCACGGCTGATTGGCCATGCCCTTTTGGTCTCAGTACGCGGATGACAACGCCTTGGTCGCGGAACGGGAATCGCTTCGTCCGATTGCGATGTTCGCTACGGGCATCGGCTGACGGCCGGGTCGTCGTTGTTCACGATTTGCTACAGGATTCTCATGGACGATACCCGCGCTGTGGCGCTGCTGGAGCAACTGCTGGCAATTCCCGGTACCAGTGGGGACGAAGAACAGGTTGCCGAGTTCATCGTTCGTGAGTTGCGGCAGGCGGGTGTGCCCGATTCGGCCATGACCTTCGATCGTGCTCATAAGCACGCCGGGTTTGGCCAGTGCGGCAACCTCATCGTCAAATTGCCCGGACAGCGCGCGACACCGCGGGTTCTGTTCATGGCGCACATGGACACCGTGCCGTTGTGTGCGGGGTGTCAGCCCCAGCGCACCGGAGATGAGTTTCACTCCACGCGGCGTCAGACCGCTTTGGGTGGAGACGACCGCGCTGGCGTGGCGGTGGTGTTGAACACCGCACTGGAAGTGCTTTCCCGCGAAACTCACTCCCGTCCGCTGACATTGCTGTGGACCGTGCAGGAAGAGATTGGCCTGGTCGGCGCGCGGCATGTGACGCCCCGCCTGTTGGGCAACCCTGCCCTCGCAGTCAATTTTGATGGCGGACCGCCCGAGTCGATCTGCCGTGGCGCAACCGGTGACGATCATGTGGGGATCACGGTGCGCGGAATTGCCTCGCATGCCGGTGTGCACCCCGAGCGAGGCGTGAGCGCGATCACGGTGGCTGCGGTGGCCATGGCCGATTTGCAGGCCAACGGCTGGCTGGGACTGGTTGTCAAAGGTAAGAAGCGCGGCAGCAGCAATATTGGCGTCATCCAAGGTGGGAACGCCACGAACGTGGTGACCGACTGTGTGACCCTCAAAGCGGAGGCCCGCAGTCACGACGCCGTGTTCCGGGCCAAAATTGTCGCCGAACTCCGCAAGGCCTTTGAGCGGGCCGTGAAACTGGTCACCAATGCCGATGGGCAGCGCGGCAGCCTCGAGTTCACGGCTGTGAACAAATATGAAGCGTTCTGTCTGCCAGAGGAGCATCCCTCAGTGCTGGCAGTCGCGGCGGCCATTCGAGCGGTCGGGCTGGTCCCCGAAACGCGCATCGGCAATGGGGGGCTGGATGCCAACTGGATGACCAGCCATGGGATCGACACCGTGACGTTGGGGTGTGGCCAATCAGCCATTCACACCGTGGATGAAACACTGCATATCCCGCAGTTCCTCGCCGCCTGCCGAATCGCACTGGAACTGACCGTTCCCGCGACTCGTTAACCTCAGATCAATCAGGCCTCAACGCCACTGGGTAATCCGGCCACTGCGCAATCCGGCCACTGCGCAGTCCGGCAAGTGCGCAATCCGTCAGGCGGGTGATCCGGCCAGCGGGGGGTATGTCGTTCACAGGCGGGGCGGCGGGCAATCCTCAATCTGCCCGGTCGAACTGCCGCAAGATCCTTTTCGACGGCCAAATCACTGTTTATGATTTCTCAGGGAGTCTTTCCGGCGTTTTCGCGATGAGCGACAAGCCTGAGGTTGGTTTCGCTCCCCTCTGCGGCGAAAGTGAACTTTTGCGGCGGTCGTTGTGTGTGGAGTTCGTCCGGGACGGCCCGGAGTGACCTGCGACACGGCAATTTGTCATAGATGCATCAACGTTTGCGTTTTCCCGCCAATTTGAGGGGCCAGCATGGATGCCGAGCCAGCCGCAGCAACGTTGTTGCCGCTTTGGTCTGGCGATCTGTCTGTGTCTCAGGCGGAATTCGAAGCCCGACTCGACGAACTGTGCGAGTTTTCAGCCGATTGCCCGGCGATTCTGGCTGAGGCGATGCGATACAGCCTGCTGGGTGGTGGCAAACGACTGCGGCCGGCACTGCTGTTGCAGGCCACAGCGGCCGCGGG
>JBGSIP010000050.1:0-2529 GCA_041742495.1 Planctomycetaceae bacterium | reverse complement strand
TCGCGGCCAGCGTGCGGGCCGCCGCGCTCTCCAGCCCCGATGCCGTCTGGCTGGGGCAGGGCACCTTCGCCGCGATTTTGCTGCACAAGCCACTGGATGCCGTCTAGATCACCTGGCTGATGCGGGCGGCCGGGTGGCCGGCAGCATCGCAGTTGGGAGTCAACCTGCTGTTCGCGGCTATGTGCCCATTGGGGGCCGCCTTGTTTGTGCTGGGCATGTCGCAAGTCGCCTACGACGCGGGACGCGTCACCGGGATTGTGCTGGCGTTTTCGGCGGGAGTCTTTGTGTGTATTGCCCTGAGTGACCTGCTGCCCGAAATGGAGTTCCATTCCCACGACCGGGGGCGACTCACGGTCGCCCTGTTGCTGGGACTGGGACTGGCTTGGGGACTGGCCTGGGTGAGTCCGACCCATCGGCGACCGTTGACGTCACCAGACTCCAGAACGGACTCGGCTGCCGTCCACGGGCCGATTCATGAAATTCTAGCTCCCCGCGCACAGGACAGAATTGACATTTGCTCGCTGGTGGGTGACGATTTTTACAGTCAGCGGACACGTCGCGCGTGGGCAAATCGAGGGTAAAACTGGTTTCGCAGGCGACGCGTACCCGGGCACTCCGCTAAAGTCCTTGCGATCTCGACGGATTTGCCCGTACTGTCGAGTTTGAACACGTCTCCTATCCACGCCGACACTCGGAGGCTGCTGAGATCGGTTGCTCCCGAATCCGTCTGCCTGCATCGTCTGCCCCAAACTCGCCCGTCTCCCAACACACTCGTCTCCGAACACGGTCTGGTCTGAACTCAGTTTGGTCTGCCGACAACCTGCTCTGAATACAGCCTGCTCCCGACAAAGTCGCACCTCGACGAAGCCCAGCCCTGAATCCCATCCTGTCTCATCGTTGAATGTTCCCGTCTCCGCTTTCGGTCGATGTCTGCTCCAGCATGGACCGGTTCCAGCCGCGGTGTCTGCGTGCTGGCAGTTCTCCCCGTGATTGACCGTGCTGCCTCATGAATGCCGTTCGGCCCGCGCCCGTCATCGGCTTTGTTGGCGGAGTTGGATCTGGAAAGAGCGAATTGACGCGCGCCTTGGCTGCCACGGGCGATTTTTCGCGCATTGACGGTGATCAGTTGGGGCACGCGGTGCTGACGGCTCCGGCGGTGAAAGAGCAACTCGTGAACCGATTTGGATCGGAAATTCTGGACCCGGCCGGGGAGATCAGCCGTCCGCAACTGGGACGATTGGTGTGGGGCGATCAGCCAGAACCGGCGGCTCGCCGAGCCACACTGGAGGCCATTGTGCATCCCGTCATTCGCGCGGGAATCGAACAGGAAATCGCCGCCGCTCGCCGCCCGCGGGCCGGCGGACAGGCGGTTTCGGCCGTGTTGCTCGACGCGGCGGTACTATTTGAAGCCGGCTGGGATGATTTGTGTGCGGCAGTGGTCTTTGTTTCGTGTCCCGATACGATCCGCCACGGGCGCACCAAACAGGCGCGAGGCTGGTCCACGGAAGAACACCGCCGCCGCGAGGCCAGCCAGATTTCGCTGGAGGAAAAACAACGTCGTTCGCGGTGGTCCGTGGATCACAGTGGCGACACCGCCGTCGCCATGGCGGAGTTTCGGTCGCGACTGGCCGAACTCACCACCGCCGGAGCGATCTGAACACAGTCTCGGCCGGCAGGACTTGCCGGCGCTGCGGAATGCTGCCGTTGATGCGTTTGATTTGTGGTGCCGTATGTCGAGGTAGACCAAGCCACCGAAACACCAAGCCACCGGAACAAGGTGGCCTGCCTCGTGGTGGCTTCCCTGCCGATTGCCTTTCCGATGTTGACGTTCTTCGATTCCTGAAACTGAGCCTTCCCCGACCAGTACCCGCCGAGTGTCTCACGGCGTTGGTTCCGGTGGCCCAAGCGGTTTGTTCTTTGAGTCCACAAGGTGCGTTCCATGTCCAGTGACAGTCCTCGTTCCAAGTCGGTCCCGGCAGCCGTGCCGTCAGAAACTGACGCCGAGCTGGAGATGCTCGGCGAAATCGACGAGCGCTACGACGAGATGAAAAAGGGGGACATGCGGATCGCCGATCTGCAGCGTCTGACCATGAAAGAGCTGCTGGAACTGGCCCGTCAGGAAAGCCTGTCGGACTACGCCGGGCTCAAAAAACAAGACCTCATCTTCAAGATCCTCAAAGAGCGGACGAAGATGAATGGCTTGATGTTTGGCGATGGGACGCTGGAGATTTTGCCGGACGGCTTCGGTTTTTTGCGCAGCCCCGACTATCACTACCTCCCGTGTCCGGACGACATCTACGTTTCACCCAGCCAGATCCGCCGGTTTGGACTGCGGAAAGGGGCCACGGTCGCAGGGCAGATTCGCCCTCCCAAGGAGAATGAACGCTACTTCGCCCTGTTGCGCGTCGAAGCGATCAACGGCCACGATCCCAACTTGCTGGGCGAAAAGGTGTTCTTCGATGACCTGACGCCGCTGCATCCCAACAAGCGGTTGAAGCTGGCGGTCGATCCGGAGGAACTGAGCACGCG
>JBGSIP010000049.1:0-6866 GCA_041742495.1 Planctomycetaceae bacterium | reverse complement strand
ATCGCGCCGCCGGCACGGCCCGGTTCAACTGGTCCCGCACGCTGGGACTGTGGACATCAGCCCTGCTCACGCTGGGCGTGTTCTCGTTTTTGTATCGCGATAATCCATTCTACAAAGTCTGCGAATCGCTGTTTGTCGGTGTCTCGGCGGCGTACTGGATGGTGGTTGCCGTCTGGACCACACTCGTCCCCAATCTGTTTGGCAAACTCTTTCCGGCGTGGGTGCAGTCCTGGGCGATGCCCGGTCTCCCCTCCGAGCGGGAACCGTTTGCCTGGCTGTACGTGATTCCGCTGCTGTTGGGCATCATGCTGTTGATGCGGCTCGCTCCGCGCGGCCGCTGGATTGCCCGCTGGCCGCTGGCATTTGTCATTGGCACCACTGCGGGCTTGCGCTTCATCGTCTTTCTGGAAGCCGATTTTCTCGTGCAGATCCGCGAGTCGATTGTTCCCTTGGTGCCCACCGGCCCGCTGGCTGCCGCGATGACCGCCGCTGAGTTTGCCGGCACCATTTTCAACAACCTCATTCTGGTCTTCGGGATGCTGGTCTGTCTGGTGTACTTCTTCTTTTCGATCGAACATCGTGGCGCCGTCGGCGTTGCGGCGCGGGCTGGCATCTGGGTGTTGATGATCACCTTTGGTGCCGGGTTTGGATATACCGTGATGGGCCGCATCGCGCTGCTGGCCATCCGCCTGGAATTTCTCGCTGGAGAATGGCTGCACATCGTGCCTGCGACCGGAGTGTGAGCCGTCAAAGTCATTGGGCGGGTCATTGCAAGTCGCAAGTGAGTCAGCCGGGCGGATGCATACCGCCTGACGCGCGTTTCATTCCCGCCGGCAGCCATGCGCGGCGCGAAGTGTCTGCAGACCGTGGGATGTCAGGTGATGGGAACAGACTCACGAACCAGGCTTGTTGATGCTGTCAAGTGATTCCACCGGGGAAAGAAAATCATCGCGGAATGATCGCCAACTGTGTCTTGTCAACCAGACAATCGCAGCGCAGAATTCGTGTTCGTGATTGAGGAACGCAGTGCACGTTTTGTCCTGCGACCGCATTCATCCCTTCACTCGCACACTGCTCTTCGTCGGTGCAAGGCAATCCTCATGCAGTCATTCGTGCTGGCTTCGGGCGAGAGTTTGCGCATTGGCGACCACACAGTTCTCTCTGCCGCTGTGGTCGATGATGATGTGGTTCGCGTGACTGTTCGCGAAGGCGAAACCAGTCGCGAGTATCTGCTTCGCGTGGCCGACGCCGATCCGCTGCCCGCCTCGATCGCCCAGCGCACGGGTCGCTGCTAGTCCCGGTGGCCTCGGCTCCAGTCTGTTCCCGCTGCAGCCATTCTGTGCCGCCGCTCGGTCCATACCGACTTGCGGACGAGTCTGCCCATAGTCCGCGTGTGGACTCGCTTCGGCGCAGTCGATATTCTCACGGAACTTGACCACCTGACGTGTCGCGATCTCCATTCCTCCGTGGGAATTGCGGTTTTGGCGACGGCAGCCCACCGCTCAAACTGGCACCCGCGACTGTGGGATCGATACCAATCGGTTCGCCGACGTGTCCAAACGGGCGGGGGGCGGCGCTGGTCAGCGTGGCAGTGGACGTAAGTCCCTGCGCAACTGGTATCGGGAATCGGACTGTGAAATCCGTCGCATGACCATGGAAGCTGTGCCCGTATCCGACGGCGTGGACTGGTCGCGTTTGCCGGCTGAGTCCCGCCCCCGCCACATTGCCATCATCATGGATGGCAACGGACGCTGGGCCCGACGTCGTTCACTGCCGCGCATCGAGGGGCATCGGCGCGGCGTGACGAGCGTTCGCGAAACGGTCGAAACCTGTGCTCGGCTGGGTCTCGAACAACTCACCCTCTATTGCTTCAGTCACGAAAACTGGAAACGCCCCCCGACCGAACTCTCGTTTCTGATGCACCTGCTGCGGCAGTTTCTCGTTGAGGAACGCCGCCGCATTCTCGAACAAGGGTTGCGATTCTCTGTGATCGGGCGACGGGAACAACTCGATCCCGCCATTCGTGCCGAGATCGAACTGACGGAGCGTCTGGCCGCCAGCAATCAGGGACTCCACCTGTGTCTGGCCGTCAACTACGGCAGTCGCCAGGAACTGGTGGATGCCACCCGGGCCATTGCCGCACAAGTCCAGGCCGGCACACTCGATCCCGCCGACATCTGCGAGCAGACCATCGCGGATGCGCTGTACACACGCGGAATGCCCGATCCCGATCTGGTGATTCGCACCGCGTCAGAAATGCGGATCAGCAACTATCTGTTATGGCAGATCAGCTATGCCGAACTGTGGGTCACAGACGTCTGCTGGCCCGACTTTCGCGAACCGCATCTGTTTGCGGCCTGCGAGAACTTTGCCCAGCGCGAGCGCCGCTTTGGCGGTTTGAAGACATGAGGTCTCGATGCTGGCGTGGCGCATTCTGATGTCGGCCATTTTGATCTCGGCGTTTTCCGCAGCCTTCTGGCTCGATCATCGCCTGGGACGGTTGGCACCGGTCCTGTTTCTGGTGGCTGTTGCGCTCGCCATTCGCGGGTCCTGGGAAATCACTTCCCTGCTGCAGACGCGTAACATCCGGCCGCGATTCATCATCGTCTGCGCCGGCAGCCTGCTGATGATCGGTGCCTCCTGGCTGGGTCCGTGGCTGTGGCCTCAGGACGAGTTGGGACTCCCTCCCTGGCGCTACCTCGCCCCCCCTATGATCGCCTTCACGATGGTCGTCCTGGGGCTGTTGTTTCTGGCCACGCAGCGGTTTCGCGAGCCCGGAGACAGCGTCGAGTCCCTGGGGGGCGAATTGTTGGGCATCTGTTACGTGGGAGTCCTGCTGACCATGACCTCCCAGTTGCGCTGGGTCGCAGGGGCAGAAGCCGGATATCTGGTGCTGGTTTCCCTGATTCTGGCCACCAAAGGGGGGGACGTCGGGGCCTATTTCGTCGGCCGGTTGCTCGGTCGCTCGCGGATGTCGCCCGTGCTCAGTCCGAAAAAAACCTGGTGGGGTGCCCGCGGAGCGGTCCTGACGTCCAGCCTGGTGTCGGTGCTGTGGCTGACCACTGGGCCCCAGTTGTTTGATCCCTCCTGGAAACCCTGTCCTTGGCCTTGGGCACTGCTGTACGGGGGCGTGCTGGGGGCAGTGGGAATCCTGGGGGATCTCGCCGAATCGCTGATCAAACGGGATGTCGGCAAGAAAGATGCCGCCACGCTCATGCCCGGTTTCGGGGGCCTGCTGGACGTGCTGGACAGCGTGATCTACGCCGGGCCGGTTGCCTATCTGTTATGGGTGCTGACCCCGTTGGCGACATGGCGATAGACGATTACGGAAGCCCCGCGTGGCCGCGTCGAAGCGAGACTGGCTGTTGCTGACCACATTGCCGACGTTTGTCGATTGGGCAAGCTGTGTTGTGTCGTCGCCGGAGGCCGCCGGTTTCGCTCCGTTGACCGGAAATTCATCTTCCATTCATCAGAGAGCCTCGTATGATGGGTCCGTCCCAGTCGTTCGGATGCCGCAGTTGGCCGTTCGGCAGGGATGCCTCAGCTTGACCCCTCCCCGGTCCTGGCCCTTCAAGGCCCGTGCCGGAAGGCATCTACGGCACGGGCTGATCATGGTCTGCAGTATGTCAGTGGCCCGATATCCAACCGGTGTTTGTGCCGCTGAACTGGCTGCCGACGACATCGCGCGAGGCCCGTGATTTCGATCGACGGGCCAGCGATGGTGGATCAGCTCCCCGGTCGTGCGATGCCACCCTGCCTGATTTGAGTCGTGCCAGGATGGCGCCGCCGCTCCGCACGATCGCAGAGCAGTTCTTTCACGGAGGAAGTCCCCGCAAATCCTGTGTCGTGGCCGGTGTCTCACCGGTCATTTGTTTGAGAAGGATTGTTGAGCATGTCGTTCGCGACACGTCCCATCACGCGTTTGCTGCCATCGCATGAGATTCCCGAATACACCTACTACCCGGGTGCCGGTCTGCCGCATCCGTTTCGGGATCCCCGGGGACACAGCCACGGCGTCAAGCGACCCGCCGCCAAGGCACTGATCGACGATCGCTGGGCGGAAAACCGCACGTACCTGCTGGCCATCGACTACTTCAATCTGGGCTATTACTGGGAAGCCCACGAAGAATGGGAACGGCTGCTCCGCGGGTCGGGGCAGGACTCTCTCTCGGGCCGGTTCCTCAAGGGACTCGTCAAGCTGGCCGCTGCCGGTGTGAAGGTCCGTGAGGGGAGCATCCACGGCGTGCGTCGGCATGCCGCCTCCGCTGGAGAAGTCTTTGCCGACATTGCCGCCGCAGTCCACACCGACCGCTTCTGCGGACTCGACTTCACGCTGCTGCAGTTTGCCGCCGATCGTGCCGCCCAGTTGTCCTTCAAGCGGGAAATCAAGCCGGGCCGTCCGGTCCGCGTCTTCCCGTTTGTGTTGCAACCCGAAGCGGGCTCGCTGGCCTAGCGCCAGCCCCGTCCCTATGCTGAGCCTGTTTCCGCAGGTAACGAATTTCCGGTGACAATCCGAAATCTCGCTGAACCCGGCGATCACAAGGGGCGGATTTCCGCCCCTTGTTGCGTTGGGTGACTGGCAAACTGGCTGCGCCACGACGAACAGGTCTGCTCGCGATCTGACGCACCGTTTGCCGCACCGGGCAAACAATCGTCGCTCCAAACAGGGCCAGGACGGAACGGACATCCACGCGGCTGGAATACGGTGCGATTTTGGGCTCCAGCAGCGTCATCGCGCCTGATTGACGAGCGATGGCTGCATGGAGCCAGTGATTGCTCAGGCACCGCGGCGACTACTTGGCCACGGCGGTGGAGCGGGTTTCGCGAAGCACAGTGACGCGAACTTCGCCGGGATAAGTCAGCGTCTGCTCGATCGCCTGGGCAATGTCGCGGGCCATCGCGGCGGCTTCGCGGTCTCCCACGTCGCGTGGATCGACAATCACCCGGACTTCGCGTCCCGCCTGCACGGCGTACGTCTGCTGGACTCCGGGGAATCCGCACACCAGAGTTTCCAGTTCTTCCAGCCGGCGGACGTACTTTTCCAGTGTTTCGCGCCGCGCTCCCGGACGCGCAGCCGAGATCGCATCGGCGGCCGCGACCAGCACCGTGTAGATGTGGTCGACACGAATATCGTCGTGATGGCCGGCCGCCGCATGGACAACCTCTTCCCCTTCGCCGTGTCGTTTCAGCAGGTCGGCTCCGATCGCGGGGTGGCCCCCTTCCATTTCGTGGTCCGCCGCCTTGCCGATGTCGTGGAAGAAGCCGCAGCGGCGGGCCAGATCTCCGTCCAGCCCCAACTGCTCGGCCATCATCCCCGTGAGATATGCGACCTCAATGGAGTGCCGCAGCACGTTCTGGCTGTAACTGACGCGGAAATTGAGTCGTCCCATCAGTTGCAGCAGACGTTCCTGGGCGCCGTGAACGCCTGCTTCCTGCGCCCCTTCGCGGCCCAGCCGCAATATGTGGGCGTCCATCTCCTTCTGAGTTTCCGCCACGATCTCTTCGATGCGGGTCGGATGGATGCGTCCGTCCTGAATCAGCTTCTGCAGCGACAGTTTGCCGATTTCGCGACGGACCGTGTCGAAGGCCGACACGATCACCACGCCCGGCGTGTCGTCCACAATCACATCGACGCCGGTCGCCTTTTCGAACGCGCGAATGTTGCGCCCTTCGCGACCGATGATGCGCCCCTTCATGTCGTCGGTCGGGATATCCACGCTGGAGACGGTGATTTCCGAGGTGTGGGCCGACGCATATCGCTGCACCGCCATTCCGATGATTTCGCGGGCCATCGTGTCGCACTTTTCGCGGATTTCCGCTTCGTGCTTCATCAGCGTGCCGCCGATTTCATTCCGCAATTCGAGTTTGAGTCGGTCCAGCAGGCGCACCGTAGCCGCCTCCTTGTTCAACCCGCTGATCTTGTACAGCTCTTCCTGTTCCTGCTTGATCACCCGTTCGAGTTCAGACTCCCGCACGTCGAGTCGCTTGAGCCGCTCGGTGAGTCGCGACTGGCTGGTTTCGAGCATGCGCTCCCGTTTGCGCATGTCCTCGGTTCGTTCTTCGAGCGTCGCTTCGCGCTTGTCGAGCTTGCGTTCCTGCTCGCGCAGTTCGTTGCGGGTTTTCTCGAGTTCGCGGTCCAGCGCTTCGCGGCGCTTCAGCAGGTCTTCTTTGGCGTTCAGTTCAGACTGCTTGCGGACGTTGTCCGCCTCGCGGCGGGCGTCTTCCACAATCTGGGCTGCCGTGCGAAAGCTGCTCCCCTTGAGCACGCGATCGAGGAAGTACCCGGCCACAATGCCGAGCACGAGACCGACAATTCCGTAAATTTCACTCATGGCCCATCATCCCGCTGGAAAGCGGCAGCCGACGAACGAGCCCGCGCGAGATTGTGCATCCGGAAAGATCGAATCCGACCTTCCTCGCCGATGCAGCCGCGATCGACTGTCAGCCTGCCCAGACATCACCGCCCGCGCACGGCGCAAGCGATGGCCGGACCAGCCAGACAGCGTGAAAGATTGGCAGCGATGGCAGGTCATTCGCCCTGACACACCGGGAAACGCCAGATGTGGCCTGAGTAACGGATCGCAACGACCTAGGCGGTCCGGCAGAGAGCCCTTGCGGGCCGTCGACCAGCACACTGCGGAGGTCACCGGGCCGCACACACCGCCCCGTCAGGGGAGCGCAGCGGGGCACTCGGGATGATCAGCGGGCTGCGCCCCGAGGGGGCCCAGCACCGCCCGCATCCATCGGCACACCCAGAGTCCGAGCAGATTCAGGACAGCATCCATGAGGTTCACAACAACCGAAAGTTCACAAGATCAGCGGCAGCGGAGCGGCCAGCCACCCGCAGGCAGGTCACCACTCCGACA
>JBGSIP010000048.1:0-1846 GCA_041742495.1 Planctomycetaceae bacterium | reverse complement strand
CGGCGTGAGCCAACCCAGATCACAGCCCCGTTCTCTGCTGTGCCGTAACGTCATTGTGACCGATACCCCGGTCTCATCCAGCACAGCCTGACTTGCCAATCACCTCACGGCTGGACAAGCCAGCCGTGGCACCCGGCGATCTACGCCGGCTGACAAAGAGCGGTGGACGAACCTGTAGGTCAGGCTGTGCCTGACGCCATCGCGCTATCGGGTCGCTGAGTGAGTCCGCCCCCCATCAACGAGTGAGCGAGGCTTCTCAGACTTCTCCGTGACTCTGTGGCTCCGTGAGATCATAAGCTCTGTCGCGAACGATTTAGTTCTCACGGAGCCACAGAGCCTCGGAGAAAGACTCACTCGTCTGTCGATCAGGCTGTCCCCAACGATCGACGTGCCAACGGCTGTGCGACGTTCGAGTCAGGTTTGACTCTCGCGTCAGGCACAGCCTGACCTACTGTCGGACGTACCAGGCCTGTTACGGTGAGTCAGCTTCCCTTTGAGAGACGATGCACCGTCGGGAGTGCCTGCCGCACTGGAAATCGGGCTGCTGTGAACTCGCCCGCGTGCCCGCGATTGTCGGCGGGGGTTGCCCGGTTCTACTCTGGCAGCAGGCCCGCTGTGGCGAGGAGGTGTTCGAGTGCGAACGTTTGAATGTGCAGCGACTGCTTCAACGCTTCATAGCGGAGTCGATGGCGATGGCTGTGCTCAGTGCTGCCGGCTGTCCCTTCGCGGCGCACTGCGCGCAGCAAGACATTCTTGGCCGTGTGCGCCAGGTCGATGAATTCGACCGCCTGCGTGCGATAGCCGCAGGCCTCCAGCAGTTCCACACGCAGGGCGTCGGTGACCAGTGTGGCCATGCGTTCGCGCAACAGTCCCTGACTCAGTAACGGGGCCAGTGTGTCACTACGCAGCTGAGGTGCCAGTTCGTGTTGGCAGCAGGGGACCGCGAGAATCACCGACGCGCCCCAGCCAATGGCCTGCGCCAAGGCTTCATCGGTGGCGGTATCGCACGCGTGCAGACTGATGGCCAGATCAAGCGGACCGGCTGGTTGATGCTGCCGGATCGCTTCCGCGCGAAACTGGAGATGGGGCAGGTCAATCTTGGCGGCGAGAGCCTGGCAGTCGGCAATGACGTCCGGCCGCACGTCCAGCCCCACGATGTCTGCCGAGCGACCCAGGACCCGCGTCAACAAATGCTCGATGGCAAACGTCAAATAGCTGCGGCCGCAGCCGGAATCGACGACGCGCAACCTTCGTTCCTGGGGGAGTGAGGCCGCCACATCGCGGACCAGTTCGGCAAATCGATTGACCTGCCGGAACTTGTCGAAGTGCTTGGCGCGAACCTGACCTTCGGCCGTCATCACACCGAGTGCCACCAGAAACGGCACCGGTGTCCCTTCTGGAAACAGATATTGCTTGCCGCGGTTGTGAGTCAGTTCGGTCACCGCGGCGCTATCTGCCGTGTGGCTTGCCGCATGACGGGACAACTTGAACAGGGGCCCCTTGCGTTTCAGTTGCCACCCTCCGGCGGCGGTCGTGACATGCGCCTGTCGATAGTGGCTGGTCAATTCCGCGGTGGCGCGGCGGAGGGAGTCCTCCTGGGTCAGGTTTTCATGCCGGTCGGCGTTGCCTTCCCGCCACGTCCACTGATGGCGGCATTCGGCCTGGATGGTCAGCGGGCGGATATCAATGCGCGGTGCGAGCGGACGATCTTTACGAGGGGCGGTCAGCACCAGGCGGCGAAATTCGGCAGACGCAATTTCCCCGGCGAGCCAGTCGGGCAGGGCGGCCAGGGTCAACGTCCCCCCAGTGGTGGCGGTCATGGACTCACCGTGCTGGGGGGGCTGGC
>JBGSIP010000047.1:0-2168 GCA_041742495.1 Planctomycetaceae bacterium | reverse complement strand
GCGCCGGCAGAGCAAACCAGCCTGCGGCCAGCAGTACGAGTACCAGTATCCCCCGAACGTTCAACATGCCGGACCTTTGCGATTCGCCCCGGCAAACCGGAGGCACCAGGACCGCCGCAGATGGGGCGACAGACCCGGTCCGGCAACTTGCAGGGCCCGCAATGCTGGAGAAACCTTCGTCGGAAAGTGCCCTTCTCGCACGTGGCAGGCGTTTATCAGGAGACTGGACTCCATGCGATGGGCTCCGTATTTCAGCGTAGGGAGACACGGGAATCCACCCTGCGGCCGGGGAATTCGCCAAGTCCTTGGAGAACGCCAGCCTCCCGCCAGGCGGACTTCAATCCTCGGATAATACCCATTTGTCCACCCCTTGCCAGTCTGCTGGAAAACCAGTTCTCAAACACCGCCCGCTGGCATTCCGATTGGCGGAACCGAACCAAGATTGGGTGGTTCCTGGGTGTGGCACCGATCAAGGCACAGCGGCGAACAAGTTGCCGTCGTGCGGTGCAACGTGATGACGCGCCAACCAAGGCAAAAACAGAGCCCCGTGGGGTGCCGGAAACACTGAGATCACCGACCCGCGTGTCGAAAAAACACCACCTCAAGTGTGGCGAAATCGCAACATGCCGTGCGGCAGCCCCCAGGTCACACCGCTCCCAACGGACGCCCTGGCAGACCAGCGAATCTGAAAAAACGGCTGCAAAACCAGCCTCGCCGAAGTCTCGCCGTGTTGCGCGCAGGGCACGTCGTCGTCAATTGGCGCGGTGTTTGCGTTTCCGAACAGAACGTCAACGTGGCGCTGGGTGTTTCACTTGCCAGTCTCAGTGGCGGATGGTTCGTCAGAATCGTCCCAAGGACCAATCGGAACGATGGCCGCACGCAAGAACACGGACCGCATCACAGTTCGCCGCAGTCGCGGATCGGTCACACTCGACATGGGCCCGATCGAAATCTGGGACGGTGCCGACCTGTCACTGGTTCGTGACATGCTGGTTCACGTCATCGAAAAAGAGAGCTACCGCCGCGTGGCCATCAATATGGCCTATGTGAAGTACGTCCCCAGTGGCTTTTTCGGCATGCTGCTGGACTGGCACGACCGCGGTATTGAAATCGAGCTGGCCGAGCCGCAACCTAATGTGCAGGACATGCTGTGGTTCCGCCGGTTCTTTTCGCCGGGGAACAATCCACTGAAGTTCGTCCTTATGGACGGACCCGAAACGCCGTTTTCGGAGGACGACTCCGACGAGTGCGATCTGGCCGAAGATTTCGATCCGATCACGCTGGAACCAACCGCGCAGCCGACGCGCTAAGCGCTCGACGCACGCCAACCAACGATTCTGGACTGCCGCGGCAAACCGGCGATGGCACCGAGAAGGTTCCCGGTGCCATGTCGCGCTGGATGCCAACTGTGGAAACCGGCTGAGCGATCACTCTCCCCCGCCATCGGCGCGATTGGGAACTGCGGTGGCATCCTGCTGGGGGAGCCAGCGGGCGAGGTTGGCCTTCTCAGCCGCAAATTGCGACTCCCCGGCCAGGTTGTGCCACTCTTGCGGATCGGCCGCGTGGTCGTAGAGCTCTTCGCTGCCGTCTGCATAGCGGATGTAGCGGAATCGCTCTGACCGCAGGGCGTGATTGCCACGGCCATGGGTCGTCAGCGCGGGCTGCTCCCAGGCTGTGGAAGGATCGCGTAACAGCGGCACGATGCTGGTCCCCCGGGCATATTCGGGCACTGGCAGCCGGCACAATTCGCACAGGGTGGGAAACACACAGGTGTAGTCCACCGGACGATCACAGGGGACGCCCGCTGGCGTCACTCCGGGTGCCACAAAGATCAGCGGGGCGCGAGTCGCCTCTTCCCAGAGCGCGAACTTGCGCCAGTGTTGTTTTTCGCCCAGATGCCAGCCGTGGTCACCCCACAACACAATGATGGTGTTGTCGCTATACGCGCTCTGGGTGAGTCCGTCCAGCACACGGCCAATCTGGAAATCGGCAAACGCAATGCACGCCAGGTAGGCCTGTACGGCCTCTTTCCACTTGCCCGCCGAGACCACATTCTTGTGGTCACGTTCTGCGTTGGCCATCTTCTGGCCAGCGGGCGGAACGTCGTCCAGGTCATCCGCGGGGACTTCCGGAAGAATGATCGTCTCCAGCGGGAACATGTCGTAGTA
>JBGSIP010000046.1:0-3067 GCA_041742495.1 Planctomycetaceae bacterium | reverse complement strand
CGGAGATGATATCGAGACGAACATCACCACGCTGAATGCGACGAACACGGCAGCCGGCACGATCCAGATTCTGGAAGCGAATGGTCTGTCGATCGCGACGCTGGTGAATACGAACCGCGATGCGAAGGTGGTGACGACGGCTGGTGATCTGGCGGTGAACACGGCGATTGCATTGGGAACGGGCAATCTGTTCCTGGGTGCCGGTGGCAACTTGACGCAGACGCAGTCGATTGCGGCGGCTGGTCTGGCTGTCGACGTGGATGGCGATGCGACCTTGACGAATGCTGCCAATGACGTGGATCAACTGGCATTCGATGTCGGCGGGGTGTTCCAGTTCACCGATGTGGACTCGTTTGATCTCAATCCGGTGACGGCTGCTGGTATGTCGGTCAACGTGACGCAGGCGGGATCGGCCAAGCTGACGGCCACCGGTAACTTCATCGTGGATACGGCACTACAGATCACCAATACGCTGTTCATTGCCGTGACGGGAACACTGTCCCAGAACGCGACCGGCATCATCACGGCCAACAGCCTGGGGCTGATGGTCTCGGGGGCCACGACTCTCACTGCGGCCAACAACAACGTTGTCACGCTGGCCGCGGGCGATGGCGTCAATCCACAGGGATCGGTGACGTATCGAGATGTCAACACCCTGGCGGTGGGGTCCGTGACCCTGGTCGGGATGACAGTCACGGGCATCCAGACCACCGCGAATGGACTGGTCAATCTGGATGTGGACGCCGGAGCACTGACGGTGGGGCAGGCGATCGTTGCCAATGGTGCGGGCACGGTGACCCTGGACGCCAATACGGATGACGTCGCCGTGAACGCTGGTGTCTCCTCTGGCACGGGAATGATCGACGTCACAGGCAATGCCGTGAATCAGGCGGTGGCCGGAACGATTGCCACAGGCGGAGCGGGGGCGGTCAACGTCACCGCACGGACCGGCAACATCACCATGACGGATGGCGCCATGACGACGTCAGTCAACGGAGCCATCACCTACACAGCGGCCAACAGCGTCCTGTTGAGCTCTTTGGCGAGCACCGCGGGCAACATCAATGTGACGGCCACAAACGGAGCGATCTCGGACAACACCGCCGCCGAACTGGCCAATTTGTCGACTTCAGGTACGGCTACGCTGAGTGCCCGGACGGGCATTGGAAGTGGAAACGATATCGATACGACGCTGGGATCGCTGAGCGCGACCAACACGTTGACTGGCAATATCGAAGTGACTGAACTGGCCGCGGGAAGCGACCTCACGGTGACGCTCGCAGACAACAACGCCAACGCGACGGTGCAAGGTGACGCCAACAATGGCGGCATTCGGATTGTCGTGGCCAACGGCAACCTGACGACGGCCGTTGGGGGTGGCGCTGCCAGTCCGACAGTGCAATCAGAGAACTTCGTCGAGTTGACAGCGCTCAACGGTAACGTCGTGCTCAATGGCAGCGTGCAGGCCATTGATGACAACGGGATTGAAGTCGATGAGCGGATTGAGATTTCCGCCCGCAATATCACTCTGGCTGACAATCAGTCGATCTCGACCGACGACAATACCGCGGCAGGGGCCAGCGTGCTCAACTCTGGCGATGTGTTGACTCTCCGCGCCATTCGCGATACCGACAATGACGGCATCCCAGACAACAATGGGCAGGGAGTGATTGATCCCGACGCAGACGGGGACACGGTCCTGGACACTGTCGATCCTTTTGTGGTGCGCGACTTGACTGAAGGGCAAGTGACCTTTGGCACGAATGTCGAAGTCCGCACGGACGGTGGAGTGGCACGGCGGTTCGCCCCACGTCCGAACGAAGGGGTGGCTGGGACCGCCCTGTTTGTGCAGAACGCCGAACTGGTCGCTCCGGCTGTGGATGCCAGCTTCCCGCAGTATGTGGCCTACGTATTCAACGTGGTGATTGGCGCTGCTGGCGAAGAGAACTTCACGGTAGAGATCAACTATAAGGATCCGACGGACGACGACCCGGCTGGCGCTCCGACGAACCAGGTGGCCGGGGCCACGGTGGTGAATACGGTGACGTCGTCGGCGTTGCAGACCATTGTGGCTGCATTTGGGAATCCGGCTTTGCCTGCCTTTGCCGCAGGGGGCATTAATTATCAGTTCGGGCACCTCTACTCGGTCAACACCGGAAACTCTGACGCGACGCAGTTCCTGCTGGATGCCATCACGATCAGCGACATCGAATTCAAAGTCAGCTTCGATGACACGATTCAAGTCTTGGGAAGCGCGGTCACGCAAAGCGGAAGTCCGGTCGCGCAGATCATCGACGGGAACATCTCGAATACCGACGAGAATTTCGATGCGGATGACTTTGAGAACGGACTGGAACAGTTCGTCGTGCCGACGGTGTTCTTCCTGCCTCCCGAAGCGGACGTGCCTCCGCCGGAACCCTTGTTGCCGGCTCCTGTGATTCCCGACCTGGCTGCTCCACCGCCGGTGTTGGTGCTGGCGGCTCCACCGACGGAATCACCATTCACGAGTTTCTCCATCCAGTCCGAAGACTACTTCCAGTTGCGGTTGGAAGGAGCGGATGACCCGGTCATTCCGCGCATCGAAGACGGAGTGGGTGAACAACTGCTGCAGCCAGGTCGATTGCGGGAGTGGGTGCAGGAACAATCCGAAATCACGGACCGGACAGGGTATGAGTTGTGGCTGATCACCACGAAGGTCATCGAAGGCGAAACGGTCACCGTGGAACGGCCCGTGCTGCGATTCGATGTGTTCGACTCGCTGCCGTTCCCCGCGACCGAACCGTTGCCGGACCGGTTTGGTGACTTCGACCTGATGCGCGATCCCGATTTGACCCCCCTGCCGCTGGAGGGTGGTGCCGCGGATCTTGAGGTTCCGTCGTCGGATGCGGCGGAACTGGTCCCCGCGCTGCCGGCTGGTGACGAGTTGTCCGCGGCGGCCGGTTTCCGGCGGGATGACGCTCATGGGCGGGCGCACGACAATCAGTTGAGCGACAGTGACGAGGTCGTGGCTGCGCCGCAAACGGCGGTCATTTCGCCCGCGCTCGCTGCGTCGCTGGCCGTCTCGAGC
>JBGSIP010000045.1:0-3923 GCA_041742495.1 Planctomycetaceae bacterium | reverse complement strand
GCCAAACATCGCCAGCGGACGCACCCACAGCGCCCGCTCGCCGTAGTCGGGGCGATAGACGACCAGGAGTTCTTCGGTCTCGCTATGCCGGGCAACACCCAGAACCAGGTACTCTCGCCCCTTGTAGTGGCGATAGCGACCAGGGAGCGGCCACTGCTCAGCAGGTGGTTCAGACGCATCAACCACGTAAACATTCCTTCACGCCCTGGGCGTCGAGTCAATCCGGGCATTCGACGACATGCGACGATCGGACGGCAATCAGGTCGCCAAAGGTCATCTGGTGGCCGGGACGAGCCGCTGCGGCGACTGCAGCGGATGTCCCGATGCCGGCCGCAACAACGGCGGTGCGTTGCGATCTGCACCCAGAGGGTGATTTGGCGCTTCTGCCGAACCACCCTCGGGAGTCAGTTCAACTCCCCCCGTCAGTTGAATTCCGTAATCCTGTTGCCGTTCCGGCGGTGCCTGGGCCAACAGAGGATGATGCCGGCCGAATTCCGCTGCGGACCGGCGATCCGTCTGCTCTGCGTCGGCAATTCGCGGACCGTTGGCGGCATCAACCGCCGGCAGCAGCTCGCGTGCTGGCAGCGATTGACGCAGCACCGCTTCAAATTCCGCCGACCGCTGTTGGGTGCTGGTCATTGTCCGTGGTTGCAGGTGGAGTGGTTCCGCCCGCTCCCGTTCAGGCGCCTTGATGTCCGTGACAAAGGGCGCGGCATTGGGGGTGGTCGCCGTCCGCCCGGCCAGGATGATCGAGGAGGGATCGGACAGGACTTCACGCCCCGACGTCGACTTGTACTTCACACGCAACGAGCAGACCGCTCGATGATCGCCCGGTCGCGTGTACGGGATAAACAACTGATAGGCGTGGCCGATGTTGTTCTTCGTCGCGTACTGCTGAAACGTCCCCTCGCCGAATTCAAACACATGGATCGGCTTGGCCTGCTCCTCCGGTGTCCCTTGATCGTCAAACACATACACCCGTACCGCCCCAGTGATCGCGACAGGCGTCTTCGAGCCGTGAGCAAAGAACATGATTTGCCCGGCAAAGCCGCGCGTGGTCGTCCCTTTCTCCGATGGCCCCTGCCCTGGCTGCCACAGCGTCAGGACTTCCACCACCGGGTGCTTGGGAGACTCCTTGGTTGGGCCTGCAAACGGCAGCTGACCGACCGCCGAAGTCATTGTCGCGCAGCCCGACAGCGGAATCAGTGACAAGACTGCCGCCGCGAGGCACCACCGCCATGTGGTGAGCATTGCAATCACTCCTTGGTGGTGGCTTCAGCAGGGAACATGTTGGGATCGGGCACGGTAATCGTCGTCGGCTTGAAGCGCGAATCAGACACGGTGGTGACCGGTACTCCGTCAGCGTCCAGCGTCTGGTAGCTGGTCTGTGGCTCGGGCAGTTGCGGCACTATCGTGGGGACACCCGCGGGGCCAGTCGACGGACAGAATTCGTCGCAGCCTTCACCAAACAGCGGACCGTGAATCGCCTCGACATCTTCCGCGAAGAAGTGCATCCGGGCGGCTTCCACCTGCTTGATCATCTCGTTGTCGCAGTCGCTGTAGATGATGCGCGGCGTGAGGAAGATGAGCAGTTCTGTACGTCGCATCGAATGCGAGTTGAATCGAAACAGGTTGCCAATGATGGGCAGGTTTCCCAGGTGGGGCACCTGTCGCAAATCGTGCGACTCGTTCTTGGTGATCATGCCCCCCAGCACAATGGTCTGACCGGTCGCTACGCTGACGGTGGTGTCAGCAACGGTGATGTCCTTGATCGGAGACTCAATCGTCTGGCCAGTTGTTGCATCGCTGATCAGCACCACACCGTCATCCCGGTAGGCACTGCGTTCCGCCACCACTTCCATCACAATCTGACCCAGCGAGTTCACGCGCGGAGTGACCTGCAGAATGATCCCCGCCGTGTTGTATTCCACAATCGGACTGGCGACGCCGCTGGTGTTGTTGGTCGTGAAGCCGTTGATGATAGGAACTTCCTGCCCGACCTGAATCTGAGCGATCTGGCCATCAATCGTGCGGATCTGGGGGCGGCTGAGAATCTCCACGTTCCGCTTGGCCTCCAGCGCCCGCAGCAGCACGCTGACCGACTCTGAACTGGCCGACAGCACCAGACCGCCGTAGCCTAAGTCGTTGTTCACGCGACCCAGACTAAAGCTGCTGAGTCCTTGAGTCCCGACATCGGACGGATTGGCACTCTGTCCGACGTTGTTTCCCAGTGGCTGATTATTGAAGTTGAATCCCGGCGAACCGTTTTGCGAGATGATCTGCTGGGTCGTCGTCTGGATGTTCTGGTTCGTCGTGGTGTTGGTAATCGTCTGGATGGTGTCCAGCACGCTGCGATCGAAGAGCACCGAGTCCTGGAAGCCCAGCTCGATGCCAAATTCGTCCGTGTTGTCCAACTCCACTTCGACCAGCACGGCCTGAATGATCACCTGCGCCGGAGCAGCGTCCAGGTTCTGAATCAGGTCCATGATCTCCTGGAAATACGCTTCTGTGGCGCTCACCAGCAGGTTGTTGCCGAACGGTTCCGGCACCACGATGATTTCCTGATCCAGCAGTTCCACGGTGCTGATCAGATTGGGATCGACCTCCAGCAGGGCCCGTTTCGATTCCAGCAGCGTGTTCACGGCGTCAGAAATATCCGTCGCCGCGGCGTTCTGCAGCTTCACCACCTTGGTGATGCGCTTCCGCGTCGCGTTGGTATCCAGTTGCAGCAGCAGGGCTTCAATATTGACGAGCGCATCCCGCCCGCCAATCGCGATCACGCTGTTGGAGCGCACGTCCACGCTGAACTTCACGGGCAACAGGTTACTGCCCGGGTCACTATTGCCCGCCACTGGGGTTCCCGCGGGCGTATCTCCCGATTGACCTTCGAACAGGTCCTGCAGCAGCGTGGCCGCATTGCTGGCGTCGGCATTGAACAGCGTGAAGACCTTGATCTCCGCGACCGCCGAAGAAGGGCGGTCCAAAGCGCTGATGAGCGCGCCAAACAGTGCCAGACTCCGCTCCGGAGCGATGACCGACAGCGAATTGCTGCGGATGTCGGCACTGATGCGTACATCAGCCAGGACACCCGAGCGAATCAACTCCTGTTCCGAACCCGAACCAGCCAGAAACTCCAGCACGATCGACTTGGACGCTGCCGCGGTGGTGCTCCCCTGAACCTGCAGCGGGTCCAGTGACTCCTGAATCGCCGTCGTCAGGAACTCGGCCAGTTCTTCGGCCAGGGCATACTTCAGCGGGAACAGTGTCACGCGACTGATCGCGTGTGAATCATCGCGATCCAGATTCACAAGCGCTGCTTCAATCTCCTGCAGATCACGAGGCCGAGCCTGCACCAGCAGGGTATTCGTGCGGAAATCGGCGGCCACGCGGGCTCGCGTACCAAGTCCCGGCCGCTCGTTGTAGAACTCGTTGATCACTGCCACCGCATTCGCGGCCGTGGCGTTCTTGAGCGAAAAGACTTTCAGTTCCGACATGGGGTCGATCGGCTGATCGAGCTCATCGATCAGCTTCAGCACCGCCTCCATTTCCACGCCCGGAGCCACAATCAACACGCTGTTGGGCTGCACGACCGGAATGACCTGTACGCTGGACTGATTCCGACTGGGCCGGCGGTCAATCTGCTGCACCGAGGAATACACGCTGGACAGCAACGACGCCAGCGATTCCCCGTTCACATGGGCCAGATGACGCAAGTGAATTTCAGGCGTCGTACCAACGCTCATCTGTTCAATCGACTTGACGATGCCCATCACGGCGTCGACGTCGGCCTGGTTACCGCGCAGAATCAACAAGCCCAGATCGGGCATCGACTCCACCTGCACCTCACTGCGCAGACGATCAAGCAACGAGCCGATATCCGGCTCCGTGCCCTCCTGCGGAACGGGCTGGGCTGGTGGCGCACC
>JBGSIP010000044.1:0-1714 GCA_041742495.1 Planctomycetaceae bacterium | reverse complement strand
GACCCCTGCGGGCGCGAATTCCAGAGACTCCAGCGCCGCACTGTTTGTGCGCCGCGTGGGTCCGTTGCTGTCGGAGAAGTGTGCCGCCTGTCACGGGCAGAAGCCTGAAGCGCTGGAAGGTGGCCTCAACCTGTTGACTCTCGACGGCTTGCTAAAAGGGGGCGACAGCGGTAGCCCTGCTCTGCAAGTCGGCTCGCCCGCTGCAAGTCCACTGTATCTGGCGGCACAGCGGCACGATGACAACTGGTCCCCGATGCCGCCGAAAGAGGCCGACGCCCTGACTGCCGAACAACTGTCGTGGCTGCGAGACTGGATTGCAGGTGGCGCGGCATGGCCCAGCGACACTGAAGCCCGCGAAATCGCGGCCGCCTATGCCGATCGCTGGAGCGCCGAGGACGGAGTGGTGGTCCCAACAGTCGGTGCCCTGTCTCCGGACTGGGCCAATCGACGTTATCGCCCCGAAGCGCTGTGGGCATATCAACCCCTGTTGCGCCCGGCTGTGCCTGTACTGAAAGCATCGTCCGACCTGCTCAACACAGAGCAGCCCAACGCAGAGCAGCTCTCTGCGATCGATCGATTTGTTCTCGCGCGGCTGCCGGAGGGACTCACCGTGGCCCACCCGGCTGATCGTCGCACGCTGATCCGCCGGGCCACGTTTGATCTCACGGGACTCCCCCCGACACCGGCCGAAGTTGACGCGTTTCTGGAGGATGACGCGGATGACGCCACGGCCTTCGCGCGCGTCGTCGACCGCCTGCTGGAATCCCCCCACTATGGGGAGCGGATGGCACAGCACTGGCTGGATGTGGTGCGGTATGCGGACACGGCCGGGTTTGCGAACGACTTCGATCGCGGTAACGCGTGGCGCTATCGCGACTACGTCGTGCGGTCCTTTCAACGCGACAAGCCCTACGCCGAGATGATTCGCGAGCAGATCGCCGGGGATGAGCTGCGGCCGGACGATCCCGAGGCAATTGTTGCCACGGGATTCCTGCGGATGGGCCCGTGGGAATTGACGGGCATGGAAGTCGCCAAGGTCGCCAGGCAACGGTTTCTCGACGACGTGACCAACAGCGTGGGCGAAACGTTTCTTGCCCATGCCCTGCAGTGCGCACGTTGTCACGATCACAAGTTCGATCCCATCCCCACGCACGACTATTACTCCATTCAGGCTGTCTTCTCCGCGACACAACTGGCGGAACGTCCGGCTCCGTTCCTGCCGGTAGAAAACACCACGGGCTTCGACGAGAGTCGCTATCTCGAACAACGGAACGACGAATACGAAGCCACACTGGAGACTCTAGACCAACATCAGTTGCGGGCCGCTGAAGACTGGCTGAGCGAACACAACATTGATCCGCAGGCGTGGCGCGCCGCCGTGGCAAATGTCAGTCGCAATGGAAAGGCCAAGAAGTCTGTGTATGCCTCCGCGCGGGCAGAACTGCTGGCGAAGAACATCCCGGAAGAACAGTTTCCGCCCCGCTATTTGGGCTTCGATTCCGCGGAATTCGGTCTCGAACGCGTGGCTCGCAAAGGGGTCGAACGGCTGAAGTGGGAACTGGACCGCTACGAGCCATTCGCGTTGTCGGTCTACAACGGAGCGACGCCAGATGTGCGCGCGGTGCTCAATCCGCCGCGCATGCCAGCCGATCGCATGAGCAACGGAACGCTCGAACAGACGTGCATTCTCACCGGCGGAGATCCCTTTAGCCCG
>JBGSIP010000043.1:0-3708 GCA_041742495.1 Planctomycetaceae bacterium | reverse complement strand
ACAGCCGCGGCGACGTCGGTCGGCGTGGCAGGCAGACACTGGTCTGCCGGTTGGATCCAGAACGATTGTTTTTCGAAAGCAGGGTTCATGACGGCAGCCGCTGATCTGCGGACGTTCATTCGCAGCGTGCCCCACTTCCCCAAACCGGGGATTATGTTCCGGGATATCACTCCGTTGCTGGACTCGCCCGGGGCGTTTCGCCAGTCGATTGAGCAACTGGCAGCGGCCACGCGAGCGCTCAAGATCGACAAGATCGTGGCGGCGGAGGCACGCGGCTTTCTGTTTGCCACTCCTCTGGCGATGGCGCTGGATGTGGGAGTGGTCCCAGTCCGCAAGCCGGGCAAACTGCCGTTTGACAAGCACTCGTACCATTACGACCTCGAGTACGGCTCGGACTGCCTGGAGATCCATGTCGATGCCGTGCAGCCCGGACAGCGTGTGCTGCTGGTCGATGATCTGCTGGCGACGGGCGGAACCATGCGCGCCTGTGCCGGACTGGTCGAGCGGCTGGGGGCGGAGGTGGCGGCGTGTGCGTTCGTCATCGAACTGACCTTTCTGCCCGGACGTCGCGTGCTCGAGCAGTATCCCGTGATCAGCCTGTTGCAATACGACAACGAGGAACCGTGAGCGACGACTGTGGACCCGAGGCGGGCGCACCGCAGGGGACGCCCCATGAGCTGGCCGCGATTGTGGCACGCTGTCAATTGCTGATGGCGCATGCGTGGATGGTGCGCACGTTTGTGAAGCACTCGTCGGAGGTGGAAGAGTTTCCGGAACTGATGGGAATTGTGCGGTCAGTGTTCGACATTTCGCGGGCGCTGGAGACGCAGGTCGATCAACCCGTGGCCTACCTGAAGATGCTCGGCAAGAAGCTCGGGAAGTTGCGCGGAGCCGCGGTGCAATTCCGACACGACGCGCTGGCAGCGTCGACTCACACCAACTTTGCGCAGGCCGTGATTTCAATCGAGACCGTCGTGGCAGACCTGACTGTGCTGCTGGAGCAGGGTCGACGGCTGGCCGTCACGCCCCCGGCAATGACAGCCGCGACTGCTGCGCCGACGGCAGCGACATCCGGAACAACCGACGTCACCAGCATGGCGCGCGTGGAAGTCGACGCTGAAGTGGGCGGTGAGCCGTGACACCCTGATTCCGCGGGATTCTGAGCGGCCGCGAGAATAAGAGGCCGCAACAACCGTCTTGAGGACTGCGGGTCGCCGCCAATCGACGAGCGACCGAGCTGCGCAGGTGGTCCCAAACGAAGGCACAAGGCATGTTGGTCCCAACGTCGTTCGCTGCTGTGCTAAGTGGAGAGCTGGCAAGACAATTCGCGGCCAATGAGGGGACGCCCAATGCCCCGCTCACGAGCGGACCTGGTCGCGGGCTGATCGCGGTGCTCATGATGGCCCTGCTGGCGGCCGGAGTTGAGGCCGATATGGCGCAGGGGGCACCTCAATCGGCGGGATCGCGGCCGAATATCGTGGTCATTCTCACGGATGACCAGGGCTACGCGGACATCAGCTTCAATCCCCATCATCCGGCGGAAATTTCCACACCGCACATGGAGGCCCTCGCCCGCGAAGGGGTGTTCTTTTCGCAGGCGTACATCAGCGGAGCCGTGTGTTCACCGACACGCGCGGGATTGATGCTGGGTCGCTATCAGCAGCGGGTGGGAGTGTATACCGCCGGTGAAGGGGGACGGGGCTTTGATCCGTCGATTCCGATCTTCCCGGCGCGACTGCCGGACGACTACGTGAGTTCGGCGATTGGCAAATGGCATTTGGGCCTGGATGAGGACTATCCGCAGCTCAAGTGGCATCCGGTGAGCCGGGGCTTTGATGAGTCGTACAATTTCATGGGGCGCGGCGGTCACGACTACTTTCAGTTGTCGAGCGGCGGCACCGAAGAAACCGCGCCGCTGTATCGCGGCAAGCAACGGATCGACGACTCCGGCTATCTGACGACCCGGCTGGCGGAAGAAGCTGTCGATTTTATCGAGCGCCGCCGTGCTGAGCCGTTCTTTTTGTACTTGGCGTTCAACGCCGTGCATGCTCCGCAGCAGGCACCGCCAGAGACGCTGGCGCGGGTGCAGCGGGAGCATCCTGCGCTGTCGGAATCGCGTCAGTTGCTGGTGGCCATGCTGTATCACTTGGACGAGGGGATCGGCGCGGTGGTGGAGAAGTTGAAGTCGACCGGCGAATGGGAGAACACGCTGCTGTTCTTTCTGACAGACAACGGCGGATCGAAGGCGATCAGTGCCAACAACGCACCGCTGCGGGGATTCAAACAGGACTTTTACGAAGGCGGGATTCGCACTCCGTTCGTCGTGAGCTGGCCGGCGCGGTTTGCAGGGGGCCGCGTGATTGATACGCCGGTGATTTCGCTGGACATTCTGCCGACATGTCTGGATGCCGTGGGGGCGCTGGAGGCTGCACAGAGCGCAGGGGGAACGCCCGGCGGATTCGATGGCCGCAGTTTGCTGCCCCTGCTGACAGGCGAAGTGCCTGCGGAGACCCGACTGCACGAGACGTTGTTCTGGAGTTCCGGCGGGGGTGAGGGTGAGTGGGCGGTGCGCTCGGGAGACTGGAAGCTGCGGGCGATGAAGGGAGGCCTGGAGCTATTCCACCTGGGTCAAGATCCGGGCGAGACCACGAATCTGGCAGAGCGTGAGCCGCAACAACTGGAGCGATTGACCGCGCTGTATGACGGGTGGCTGGACCAGATGGCGGAGCCGATGACGCCGGGAGTTGGCAAGCGATGGGGTGCAACGCCGGCCAAGCCGGCAGCGCTGACGCCGCGCGAAGAGCAGCGAGAGGCAGAACGCCTCAAGAAAAAGGCAGCGCGCGAGGCGGCCAAGAAAGCCGAGAAAAAAGGGACTCCGATGCCGGAATCGAAGTCCCAGACGGGTGCGGCGGACTGACGCTTGCTTCGCTTGTCATCCGCTCGCTCAATCTCAGAACTGGAGACCCAACCGGTCTCTATGGCGAGTTCAATTGTGCGGCCGCGACGCCGAACAAGGCCCCTTCGAGCAGGTTGCGTTCAATGAAAGCGCCGACCGCCTCAAAGGGCTTATAACGCAACATCACGACATCGCCAGGAGCGATGATGATTCTCTCCGAGGGATCCTTGAGAGCCCGATACAGATCCACACGAATCGTGATCTGGCTGCCGTCGCAGAGCTTTCGCAAGATGAAAACGTCGCTGGCACTGATCGTCACATCGCCGTTGAGTGCCGACACACCACCAATCGCCCGGCCGGAAGTGCGTGACGCGTTTTGTCCGGACTGGGCAATCGAGATCGCGCCAAGAATATCCAGATCGTAGTCACGCGGCAGCGTATATTGACCGCCACCCAACAAACCGCCGGTGTAGAAAATCTCGGTTTCGCGAGAGTCAATGAAGATCACATCGCCATCTTGCAGAATGACGTCCTGTGGGCTGAACTGTGGCGTTTCGCCCGGCCGCAACCGCACGGGAATGCGCAGTACGTTCCCCCCGAGCTGCTCGGGATCAACCATCCCGCACCACTGATCTCCTTCGATCGTCGTGGGAATGGGCCAGTCGCCATAGTTGGCCGCGCCAGCCGACCCGGGCAGCGGGCCATATCCCGGCAGGGCGGGAGCCGCGGCCGGATATTGAGTCGACGGAGCATACGACGGGACGGCCCCGTACGGCGGCATGGCCCCAACTGGGGAATCGAACATGGTCGGC
>JBGSIP010000042.1:0-2774 GCA_041742495.1 Planctomycetaceae bacterium | reverse complement strand
GGCGAACGCGGCGGTAATTAGCAGGCCATGTCGAAACGTGTGGAACATGCGGTCGAACCGTGTGAAACACGAAGGGGGGATGGACCTGCCGCAGCAGAGCGATTCCGGCGTCAATGGCCGTCGTTCGGTCGCTGACGCTCTCGTCACTGCCGTGGGGCTGCTTTAGAATTGCCTCGGCAGGCGGCGGCGGGTGGCGTGACGCAGATCGACGCGGGGCCTGAGAAACGTCACGGTTTCTTGCGGGTTGCGCGGGGGCTGCCGTTTGTTGCGACGATAACGTCCCCATCGGAAACGACGTCTCTGCCTGAACCTGTGCCGTCTGCGGTGGCCCACGTTCATTCGATGGATTGTTCAGCGAGAGTAGACAGAACGCCGCACCCTGAGCGGTGAGGCGAGATGATCACAGTGCCGAAAAGAATGGATGGCGATGCGAATTGCGGTGCTGCAATTGAACCCCGTGGTGGGCGATCTCGCGGGGAATGCGGAGTTGATCCTCTCCGCGGCACGCGAGGCCGCTGAGGCGGGCGCAGAACTGGCGGTGGCTCCTGAGCTGGCGATTTGTGGGTATCCCCCCAAAGACCTGTTGTTGCGCGACGGGTTTGTCGCCAGTTGTGACCGGGCGATTGAGAATCTGGCTCGCGCGCTGCCTCCCGGATTGGGATTGATCGTGGGGCACCCGACCGAGCGGCTATCCCCGTGTGGAGGAGTGACCAACGCGGCGAGCCTGCTGGAGCATGGGGAGATCGTTCAAACCATCGGCAAGCAGTTGCTGCCGAACTACGACGTGTTCGACGAGCGTCGTTACTTTCGGCCGGCAGGACCGACGGGACCGATTCTGTTTCGCGGCGTGCGAATGGGGTTGCACGTGTGGGAGGATGCGTGGTTTGGCCAGCCAGACACGTTTTATCATTGCCCGACCGAACAGCACGTCGACCCGGTGCAGGCGTTGGCTGTTGCCGGCGTCGACGTGTTAATCAACATTTCGGCCAGTCCGTTTGAAGTGGGAAAGCGAGCGCGGCGCGAACAGATTTTCGGGCAGCATGCAGCGCGGGCAGGACGACCGCTGTTGATGGTCAATCAGGTCGGGGGAAACGACGACCTGGTCTTTGATGGCCAAAGCCTGTATTGCGACGAGCGTGGACGCGCTCGCTGGTGTGGAGCGGCCTTCGCGGCGCAGGTCTGTGTGCTGGAAGTCGAAATTCCCACACAGAACGCCCCGCTGTCCCCGAGTGTGGGGACGCTGCTGCCCGGCAGTCAGCGGGAGTTGACGTCCACTGAGCAACTGCTGGACGCGCTGATCCTGGGTTTGCGGGACTATGTTCGCAAAAGCGGGTTCACGGACTGTGTGCTGGGGCTTTCCGGAGGAATTGATTCCGCCGTAGCCTGTTATATTGCCACGCAAGCTGTGGGAGCCGAGCACGTGCATGGATTGCTGATGCCGTCGCGCTACAGCAGTGAGCACTCCGTGACCGATGCGCGAGAATTGGCCGTCCGACTGGGGGTGGACTGGTCGCTGGTCCCCATCGACGGGGTTCATCAGGCCTACGAACAGACGACTACGGTGAGTGCCGATCTGCTCAGTCAGCCGGGGGGACTTGCCGATCAGAACTTGCAGGCGCGAATTCGCGGGGCACTGGTGATGATTCGCAGCAACCATCATGGCTGGATGGCGATTGCCACCGGGAACAAAAGCGAACTGGCGATGGGTTACTGCACGTTGTATGGAGATATGGCGGGTGGTTTCGCGGTGCTGTGCGATGTCTATAAGAAAGATGTCTATGCACTGGCGCGGCACATCAACGTGCAGCGCGAGCAGCGGGAAGTCATTCCGCAAGCGACAATTGACAAGCGGCCCAGTGCCGAACTGGCTCCCAACCAGTTCGATCAGGATTCGCTGCCCGACTATGATGTTCTGGACGGCATTCTGGAAGGGTTGATCGATCGCGATTTGTCGGCGGCGGAAGTGGCGAGCCGCTTTCATGGAGATGTCGTCCGCTGGGTCATGACGAGGCTGGACCGCAACGAATTCAAACGACGGCAGATGCCCCCGGGGATCAAGCTCTCGCGTCGTGCGTTCGGCAGCGGACGCCGGATGCCGATGGCAGCCAGACTGACCGAACCGACGTGGCCGGTGCCGACCAATCCGGATTGATCCCGCGGTGGCTGGCAGAGCACCTGTGGTCTGACTATCGCTCTGTGTCAGGCATCGTCGCGGTCGCGTCGGGTGCCACTGCGATCTACGATGGCTGACAAATCGCGGTGGCTGAACGACTGGCTGGGTTGGCGATCGCGGGGAGTCTTACGGGATGGAATCGAAGCGGGGAGATCAGGTCGCGGTATTCCGACCGACAAAGTCGACGAGGCGACCGTAGATTTCCCAGGGGATCGTGTGCGGCCCTTGGAAGGGCTGGAAATCGACCGACAGGCCGGCATCGGTCAGCAGTTGGTGCAGCCATTCTGCGCCGATGAAGGGGAGAATGGGATCCTGTCGGCCGTGGGTCTGCAGCACGGGGAGATCGGTCTTGGACTTGGCCGCAGTCTGCCAGGCGGCTTCGTTCAGCAGTGTTCCTGACAGCACGCACAGGCCGCCAAGTCGCTCGCTGTAGTGCAAGGCGACATCCGTGGCGAGCATGGCACCTTGAGAGAATCCACCGAGGATGATCTGCCGGGCTGTGAGCTGGTACTGGGCCCGAAGTTCGTCGATCAGTTGGATGAGTTTGGCGCGATTTTCGGTGAGTCCCTCTGGGCAATCACGGCGCATGCCGCCGACATCG
>JBGSIP010000041.1:0-6707 GCA_041742495.1 Planctomycetaceae bacterium | reverse complement strand
GGCTGGCCGGACTTGCAACAGGGGGCCGCGCCGCGCGTTTACGCGCACCCGTTCCCTCTGCCGTATGCCCTCTGGGCCGCCCACTACACCCAGGGAGTGGCGCTGACCATCCCTGCCCGGCCGGCCTTCCCGCCGGACGTGCTCTCCCCCGCAGTGAAGCACCGCAGCCGTCTGCACTGGCACCTCGCCGACATAGACGCCCACGCAGCGCGGCCAGGCAGCCGGGCCCTGCTGTGCGATGCAGCGGGGATGCTGACCGAAACCGCCGCAGGCAATCTGTTCCTGCTGCTCAATGGCCGACTGGTCACCCCGCCGGATGTCAGTGTTCTGACTGGAATCAGTCGCCGCGTGCTGCTGGAACTCGCTTCCGCTCTGGAAATTCCCTGGGAATGCCGACCCCTGCACTACTCTGAAATTCCCCGCGCCAGTGAAGCCATCGTCACATCGACCACGTACTGTCTGCTGCCAGTGAGTTCGATCCACCACACCGCCTCGAACGGCACCACGCGATTTTCACGCGGTCCCGTCTTTGATGCCCTGTTGCGCAACTGGAACGCCGCCGTCGGAATCGAGATCGATATTCAGGCCCTGGAGCACGCCAGGCCGAGGTCCAACTGACATCAGGGGCCACCATACGGACTCGCGGCCAGCAATCTTCAGACGCTAATCCTTCGCTGATTCACACGGCCGCCACAATCGCACTCTGCACAGTCGCACTCTGCACACTGGATCTCGCATGCCCAAGGATGGCTTTCTCGGCTACCCCAGTTGTTTCATGCTCGATGTCGTGGTCTGCGCGCTCGTGCTCGTGGTGCCGCTGGTGTTATGGAGCCTCTATCTCGTCAAGTTCCGCCGCGCCTATAACGCCCACCGCTGGTGGCAGGTGGCGATCACCGTCATTGTACTTTTGGCAGTGGTGCTGTTTGAAATTGACATCCGTCAACACGGCGGCTGGCAGGCCATTGTCAATCCCCCTAGCCGCCCACCCCGGCTGACCGGCGAGCGACTGGACACCGTGCGTCTGGCGCTGTGGGTCCACCTGGTTTTTGCAGTCTCCACCCCGCTGTTATGGGGCGTCACGCTGACGGCAGCCTGGCGGCGATTCCCGCGTCCGCCCATACCAGGCGCGCACAGCGGTTGGCACAAGTGCCTGGGGTGGGCCAGTGTGGTCGACCTGGTCCTGACCAGTGTGACAGGACTGGTGTTCTACTACCTGGCGTTCGTCGCCGCGTAGGCGTCGGTCGTTGATGCTTCGTGCGCGGGCAAATCCCCCCGCCCTGTGCCACGGCCAGATTCCGGCAGCCATTCCGCGCCGGCCCACTGGCTGCGGGCGTCTTTCGCCTTCGGCTGCGGCCACATCCGCATCATCAGACCCATGAAGGCCGCAATCTGACCGGCAATCGAGGCGACCGTCCCGCGGGTGACCAGATTGAACTGGTCCGACACCCATCCCCAGGCCGCCATCGTCAGGCCGGCAGCCAGCATGGCAGAACCAAGCCAGAACACGCCCCGCCCCATCACCGCCTGCCAACTGGCCCGACGGTTGAAGTTCTCGTCAATCGCGGCCTGCACTTCGTCCACGTCGCTGCGCCCCCGACGGTTGAGATCTGGTTGTGGGTGCGGCAGTTCCAGCAGATGCTGACCGCCGCGAATACTCGCCGGAAGTGGAGTGCCCATATTCTTCGTCCCCCACCCCCCAGAACCACCGGTCTGTTCCCAATCGACTTCAATCAAAAACTCGTCGCCGTTGTCGTCCAACAGTGGCGGATCCACGGCGACCGGACGACTGCGGTGTGACCCGCCATCCCGACCCGCGGCCACGCCAACTTCGTCTCGTCCGCCACGCAACTCCCGTTCGCCGTCACCATCACTGGCCGAATACGGGCCAGTGGGCCACGGCCGGGCCACCATCTCTGGTGGCAGCGCAAAACGGCCTGCCGTGTCGGCAGCCAACTCGTCTGCGGCACCCTGCTGTGTTGAGCCACCGACACTGTCTAATGGTGGCGGCTCACGCCAAAAATCCGGATCAGAGAATTTGCGCAGGATATTCCGTGCAGTGCCGATGGCTCGGGACCGCCGGACGACCGCCGCGGGGGGTTCTTCGGAGAGGTATCCGCCGCAACCTGTGCAGGACAGCGCGTGAGACCGCACGTCGAAGACGCCGCTCATTTCGCACCGACAGCGCTGGCACCACATGGTTGCACTCCGATCGAACGATCTGCGTCCCTCTCCCCCAGACGTAGCGGGCGGGCTGCCGAGATTTGACCGGCGGGCTCTACGTCAAGTCCCCTCTCAGCAACCACGGCGCAGCACGAATCCCCGTCAAAATTGTCGGACTTACCGGGCCTGCAAGCTCAACGATTCTTGATCGAACCGCAAGTTGACGGTCACCCAGCCAGCCCCCGGACCGGAGACTTTGCGTCCCCTCGCACGGCAGTCTCTCACCGCGCAGAAATCGGACTGCTCTGGCAAATTCCCGACAGCGGTTGGGCAATTGTCGCTCGTTTGGTCAGAATACCGCCCAGGTGTGCTCGTTCTCGGGTGGAGTTCGGGCGGCACGCTGCGACGCGACACAGCATCTGACCGGACAGCCTGACCGTCGGGAGTTTTCCACGCATGGGATTGATCTTTGGTTACAACACCAATGGCTGGCAGTGTCACGACTGGCGCGACACGTTGCGCCTGCTGAAGGAGTTCGACTACACCGCCGTCGCGCTGACCATCGACGTGCACTTGCTCAACCCCTCCGCTCGCGATTTCTCGCGACAGTTGGAAGAAGTCCACACCGAGTTGCGCCGCCTGGGCCTCCGCAGCGTCATCGAAACGGGTGCCCGCTTTCTGCTCAACCCGCGGCTCAAGCATTCGCCCACGCTGCTGCATCCCGATCCCGTTCGGCGCGAACAACGCTTGTCATTTCTCGTTCAGTGCCTGGATATTGCCGCGGCGCTCGACAGCGACTGCGTATCTCTGTGGTCGGGTCCGTTGCGCGAACGGCACGCGACCGGCGCCTGGGATCGACTGGCGGGAGAAATGCAGCAACTGGTACGGGCCGCCGCCGACCGGCAGGTGCGACTGGCGTTTGAGCCCGAACCGGGGTTTCTCGTCGCCACCTCGAACGACTTGCGGGAACTGATGGCGCGAGTTCCGTCCCCGTGGCTGGGCTGCACACTGGACATTGGCCACGTGCACTGCCTGCAGGAAGGATCGCTACCGGCTGTCATTCGTGACTGGGGCGATCTGTTGTGGAACGTGCACATCGAAGACATGCGGGCGGGCGTCCACGATCACCTGCGGTTTGGCGAGGGGGAAATCGACTTCCCCCCCGTCCTCAACGCACTGCACGACATCCGCTATCACCACGGCGTGTATGTGGAACTGAGTCGCCACAGCCATATGGCCCCCACCGCTGCGGCAGAATCGATTGCCTTTCTGCAGTCGGCTGAGAAGACAATGTGAGGGTCCACGCCCAATCGACTACGGCTGCTTTCGCGCGGTGCCCTGCATGAACGTGAGCCACTGGCCATCGGGCTGCTGCACTGACGACGACACCAGCATGTGGTCGGGGGCGACGAACTCGTAGGCATCGCGATACAGAGCCGTGCTGCCGTCGCCGGCCATGCTGGGACCCGTGGCTTCCAGAGTCAGCTTTTTGCCGGACTCATCCACCGAGCCGACATACTGCCATTGATGCCCCATCACGGAGTCGATCCACGTGCCAACGTAGCGCTGCTGGCCGGGGTCGTATCCAATGGTCTGCAGGGCCTGCATTTTCGTGCCCCCCATGTCCCCTTCGAATTCACTGACCACCCACAGGTCGCCGAGCATCCGGCTACGAATCGATCCTGAACAATTGCAGGCCGGCGCGTCGCCCACGGCTGGCATTTCAGATTTCGATTCCCAATGTCCCACAAACTGCTTCAGCCATTCATGCTGTGCCGTCACAGCCATCGGCTCTGGCCCCTGCGCCAGCAAGCGAGACGACAACACCGCTGGTGCCCACAGATGCGCAACCCCGATCACCGCCACCAGCACCCCAATTCCCCACGCACGACGCCACATGGCAGACACCTTTTCTGAACGGAATGGAACTTGAGACTTCTTGCAACGGACAACACGACAATTGGACGACCTGTAGCCAGCGTCAGTACTGGGGAAAGCGGGCTACGTCGTCGGGTCGACGCTGACAAAAGCTATGGTTTCCGAGCTTGCGCCTTACCGTCACTTTGATTCCCAGTCAGAGCAGTGGCAGAAAGTGGAATAGCCACTTCCAAGTAGCGTTCCAGAAGGAGCAGGAAGGACGGATCGTACTTCTCATCAACGTGGTCGTTGTTCCAAAGGCCAGATGATCGCACGAGCTCTCGGCCGGAATCACTGCCAAGCCAGTCCTTGGACGGCGGACCAAGCGGCGATTTCGCAAAATTGCTCAACAGCGCGATGCTGTTGCGTTCGATGAGGCTTCGATGACTGCTCGGGCCCGGTTCGTCGTCGATGTTGATCCAAAGAAACGGCATTGAACCGATGTACTCGCTCACAGCGAATTCAATTGGTTGTTCGCAACGAAGAATCTCCTGCTGAGAACAGCCAAGGCGTTCGGCTGCTTTTGAGGCATCCCCACCAAGTCCCCATGAAGCGACGCTTGGGCAAAGGCCGCGTCTCTGCAGGGCGTCTCCCACCAGCAGACGAAAAATCGATCCGCGATGATTGCCACTGCCGGAGCCAGTTCCCTTGTGCTGAGATATTCGTTTCCAGAGTGTGCTTTTCGCTCCCGATTTCAGGGCATGAGTACCAACTCGTACAACACGTGAGACTTCATTGCCAATGGCACTCTCTTTGCCCGGCTCAAAGAAGAAATACACGCCTCTCCTCGGCCAGCCCATCCGACCATTGCAACACGCTAGCACTCGCGGCGATTGCAATCGGTCCCGAAGCTGACCAAGGATCTCGTAAAACCGCCGCAGATCGGAAAGCCTATCCATCCCGGTTACCTAGCCAGCGCAATTGCTCGCCGATCTTCAGTCCCTCCATCGGGATTTCAATGGCGACATTTCTCTCGCGGAGGTGCCTCATGAGAAACTCGCGGTATCGTAGGCCGGCGAGGAAGATCGCGCGTTCCATATGAGGCGAGGCTTCTTGTAGTTGCTCGGACACCATCTGTGACCACCTTTTTCTCCCGGCAATTGGCATCTTTCGGAGCGTTTTCTCGTAGGGGGCGATGACCTGATCCGGGGCAACCAAGCCGTGTTCTGCTGACAAGATGAACCAGCGGCATCCTTTCTGCTCCACATAACAACGTGCTTTTTTGAACCATGACGATGTGTACAAGTCCTTGGCCGATGTCGGCACGGAACCCTTCCCACTGACGCAAGAAACCAAATATACGACGTTGTTGCCGGCGATCATTGTTTTGCTACCCAAACCACATTTGTCGACACTTCCGTAACGAAGACCCTTTGGCCTTCGTGGAGAAAGCAGTGCGATAGGGCACGACTTGCGGATACCCGCCGGAGTGTTGCCTGCTCCTCTGCGGCCGGGTGAGCTCAATTTGAGCACCCTGGTTCAGGAGTTCAATCGGGGCTAGGACGTAGGCCGGCAGGCGGAACATGCGGTGTTGGCTTGCGTGCGATGCGGACTCGGCCATGCACCGCGTGAGCGCGGTGGACTGGAGGCCATCCACAATCAAGAACTCGAGAATGGGAGCCCATGATTCCCTGAATGAGCGGCTCGGAAACTCATTTTGCGGCGCCGGTGTCCGGCGCTTGGTCAATACGGTGGTGGCCAGATTTCGCTTGTTGGTAATCGTTGACAGCAGGTTGCAACAGAAGCCTAGTCCAGTACTCCGAGACTACGGAAGCGTGCCCCGGCACTCCGTGCGTCGCTCCGGCTTGGCGGTCACACCCCAGGCCGTATTGGTTTCGCCGTATCTCTGGCGGAGAAGCCTGAATTGCGTCCCAATCGTCGGGAACTCTTTTAGGAAATGCTTCGGCTTTACCTGCTCAGCATCACCCGGCTGAAGGCTATGCCACTTCCGCCGCGTTTACAACGAGTGACGACTCGCCCTCAGAGGACTGCGAGACTTTCATTCCACTTGGATCAGGAATCGGGGCGCCGACTTCGAGCGGACGGCCTTCCCATGGCTGCGGCGCGACTGCCCTCACGTCCAAGTGTACAGGCCAGCGGACGGCCGCGAACGGCTTACAACGCTCGGATGATGCACGCGGCTGATTGGCCGATGCTGGTGCGGTTGACGCTCAGGGCGGTGCCGCTGGCGAGCCGCAAAGGTTCGCGACTGGCCACGTTCAACCGGCAGCCGGGATCGGGCGTTTCGTAGTTGAGGGTCATGGGGAGCAGGCGATGACGCAACGCCAGCACGCTGCCCGCCAGTTCCACCGCTACCGTCCCTGCGTCGAAGGTGCCGAAGTAGCTGCTCAGGGCGGTCACGGGAATCCCCGGCGCGGCCTGACCCAGCGCGGCGTGATAGGCCCGGGCTTCGACCCAGTCATCGCGCTGCGTGCTCTTGCCGTGCGCGTTGATGTGGCCGATTTCTTCCGGCCGAATGCCGGCCCGCCGCAGCGCAGCCGAAATGGCCCGCACCAGTCCGATGCCGCCAGAACCGTTCTCATAGCCGCGGCCATCGCAGCCGGCACCCACGCCGATGACTTCGGCATAGATATCTGCGCCGCGGCTGCGGGCGTGCTCGTAGCTTTCCA
>JBGSIP010000040.1:0-2420 GCA_041742495.1 Planctomycetaceae bacterium | reverse complement strand
ACAACGAGTCGCCGGTTGCCGGACTCCATCGCTGTGAGACAGCGCAACCGCCCCCCGTAAACGGGGTCGTGAATGCTGTGTTCCGCAGGCAGGTTTTCCCACGCGGGAAAGACCAGGGGCACATGTCCGGTCAACGTCGCCAGATCGGCGGAGAAGTCGTCGACTTCGCTGCCGCGCGGGAGCACGACCATCAGCACACCAGGGCACTCGTCGGCGAGTGCAGCCGCGGTCAGCGCGCAGGTCGAGCCCCAGGCTCCGTCGAAAGTGACACTGTGACCGGCTCTGAGGCCTGTCACCACCTCGGCGAAGCCATCTGTCTCCGCGATGAAATCTTTCAGGCGGGTCAACGAGACCGGGCCCGAGTTCTGCCGCGACATACTCCCTCCGGCTGGGGGAGAATTGTAGCAGCGAGCGGGCATCTGTCGTCGGTCGTCGGGAGTTGTGAGCAGCGTGACGCGACCGCGGGCGGGCCGAGCGGTCGAAGTCGTTCTGGTGCCGAGTGAGAGTCAGTCAACGAAAAAAGCCTTGAGAAGGAAATTCCTTCTCAAGGCAATTTGTTTCCCTAGTCTGCGTCAGCCATCGACATCAGGCGTCGAGGGTTAGCCAGACTTGACTGCATTAGTTGCAGCAAGCCGGGGCCGGAGCACAGCAGGTCGGAGCACAGCAGCTGGGATCGTGGCAGCAGCTGTCGCCACAAGGAGCGGCACAGCAAGGATCGGCCGGAGCACAGCAGCTCGGAGCTTCGCAGCAAGGATCAACTGGTGCACAGCAAGCGGGTTCGCAGCAGGTTTCGCAGCAGCTCGAGCCGCCGTGGTGCTTCTTGAACATGCGCTTCAGCCAGCCGCGCTTGTGACCGAAGCAGCCGCTCGAAGCACAGCAGCTATCAGCACAGCAGTCAACCGGAGCACAGCAGTCAGGAGCAGCACAGCAAGGATCGGCCGGAGCGCAGCAGCTGGGTTCGCAGCAGGGATCAACCGGAGCACAGCAAGCCGGTTCGCAGCAGCTCGTGCCGCAACCACCGTGCTTGAACATGCCGAACAAACCAGCTTCAGCGTTGGCAACCATGCCACAACACAGCATCGCAGCCGCAGCAAAAGACGTCCACTTCATTTGCATCTCCTCAAAAACGCAGTCCCTAGGGTAAACGCGAGCGAGATAGTCCGGGAGGACGTGAGCACATCATGGCTGTCCCGTCGGATGATTCGCCCCCTTCCGACACGGTTCGGTTCTGCCTTCGTGTTTCGGCAGATAAGGTCTCAGTCATCGGCTAGAAGATCACAAGGTCCCCGAAACTAGACACCGCACCACAGGTGGTAACGGTTATGACGTTGGGGTTGACTTTGTGAGCCTCACACCGGAGACCAGTCGCGCCCGCACGCATTCGTCGGATGACCTTGCCTCCATGCAAGTTCGTTGCGTGTTCCGTCGGTGAGGGTCACGGGCGAGGCTGGCTGGAGCGAACCTGCTTGGCCGAGCACGTCGGGAACAAACTTGAGAATCGGCTGGTCTGACCGCGAATCTGGCGAGCTTCGTCATCGCATCGTGCGTTCGCTACGACCCGTAGCAGTTTCCGCACGGCCCCCAACCACGGAACCGGGAACGAGTCCCCAGCTCCCCCAATTCCACAATGGCACTGGCGGGCAATCGGAGGGGCGTCGCAAGTGTCTGGTGAAAAGTCACTTACGGCGAGGCTGGTGCGCGTGAAAATTCGTCTGGGGTGAGTCTGTGTGGGGCTCTCCGCTGAGCGTTCTGCGGCACATCCGATACAACCGGCAGAGTCGCCCGCGACGTGTCTCAGACGGACCATGCCCGGCGGCAGTGTTTCACCCCTCGGCGGGAGACCGTCGCACGGTTCCGGCGAGCACGGGAATCACGCCGTGTTGCGTCCGCAGAAGCAGGGCTCCGTCACTTCGCAAACCCGCATACCAGCCGGCGACGGTCTCGCCGGGGCATTCGACAGTCACAAATTCTCCGCGGAGCGTGCTGATCGCATCGAGTTCGTCGATCATGGCATCTGTTTGCTGGATGGCTTGCGTAAGGCGGTGCTGAAACTGCGTCCACAACCGATGGACCGTCTCATCCAGCGGTCCCATCCATTGTCCCGTCGCTGCCCGCAGTGTTGTGGCGACGACGGCTACCGGCGCAGCGGGTGACGGCGTGTTATTCACGTTGAAGCCGACACCCACCACGGCCCAGCCTGGCCGCGGCACTTCGGTCAGAATGCCCGCGAGCTTCTGGTCCTGCAGATAAACGTCGTTGGGCCATTTGACCGTCAGACTGTTCGCCAACGTGGTATGGCCCGATTCGATCAGCAACTGTCGCGCGGTATCGGCGACCGCCAGTCCCATGGTGAGCGACACCAGAGCCAGACGATCCAGCGGGAGCCGATGGACATTTGGCGGCAGCAGCATGGACACAGC
>JBGSIP010000039.1:0-4246 GCA_041742495.1 Planctomycetaceae bacterium | reverse complement strand
CCGCGCCGCCGGCGACAGCGCCAACTCCGACCCCGACCGGATGAGCACCTGCTTCCCCGGACAACGCGTCTTCGTTCCGCTGTTCCGCCTTGCGGTCAGCGTACTGCGGATGCCTATCACGGCGGCTTGGATCTGACTGAGACATGATCAAACTCCTTGGAGTGTTTGGCGTGGTTCACCTCATCGCGCGTCACGGCTTTTGCCGGCACGATGAATTAGGTGGATGCAATTCACGGACCATATCACGCAGAATTGGCGTCGCCCGCCGCGATCGCTACGAAACCCGCGATAAACACAGCGAATTCATCATGGCTGCGCCGCCGGCGACGGCATTGCTAAGCGCCGGCGCGGGCCGACGATGTCTGTTCACAGACCAGCATGGCCTGCTGCGATTCACGGCGTGATGCCACCTGCTCTCGTTCGCCTCACTGCTTGCCGCAGGGAATCCGACTTTGTCGCCACTCATTCATCGCGGCATAGAACCTGCATACGGCGAAAGCTCACTCACGGCATCGTCAACTCATGCCGACGCCAACTCGCACCGCATGCGAACGTATTGATTCCGCCTTCATCGCTAAGCCGAAAGCAGCCCATGACGACATCACAACCCGAGCGTGCTGGCAAAGTGAAATACGCTCTTCTTGGCTGGCTGATTGGCCTGCCGTTGCCCATCATCATCATTCTGCTTTTCGTGCGAGGTTGCGACTTCTAACAGCCCCGTCGTCAACGGCCTGCGGCCGGCTAATTGTTCCTTGCAAGCTGCAGGAAACCCGGCCGTTTGCGAAGACCGCTCCTTACGGACCTCAGCGGGCCAGATACAGCGGATAAGCCTGCCCTTTGGCATCAATCGCCCACGGCAGCCAGGCCAGACAGACTTCGGTCACCTGGATATCCGACTTGCGCGGGCTCACCGTGTAGGCCTCCACCGGCAATTCCTCCGGCGTCATGGTGAGTTCGAGTGCCGCATACTCCCGCGCGTATTGGGCCTCGCATTCCTCGAGCTCCTGACGTTCCGTTTGCAGCTTCGCTTCGGCACTGTTGACATCCTGCCGGCTGCGCGACACGCGTCCAGCCCCCTGAATGGCCCGTCCCGCAGCCGTCACGTTCGTGCGACTCGATAGTTTGCGGCCAAACACGGCTCCCAGGATCGACGTGCCGAACGAGACCGCTGTCGACAGCGATTCCTGCTGCGCCTGAGCCGACTCACGGTTGACCCGCTCTTCGGCGGCGCGCACATCCGCTTCTTCCTTGGGAAGCAACTTGGAAAACTTCACCCGCACTTTCTCGCGCTCCAGATCCCGTTCTTCCCTCAACACTTGAAACACACGCATGCGAAACATCGCCTCTGTCTCGCCGGGCTCGGAATACAGCTTTGGCTTGCTCGAAAACCACAACGCCAGCGGGTGCTCCCGGTAGATGTGGTTCTTGAGCTGCGTCTGCCAGCTCGTCATCGTGCGCGACTTCTGCAGCTCAGCTGGAACGTCATCGAATTCCGCGTGCGGTTCAAATTCGGCATCGAAACCGAGTTCCCTCCCCTCCACTTCGTCTGCCTCCAGCCAGACATCCGCTGCCGGTGGTGCCGTCAACGGGCTCAGCAGCGTGAGATCCCGCCACAGGTCAATCCGCGACTTGGTGTCGACGTAGCGTGCCCGCGACAGCGCATACAACCCCGTGCGATACACCAGTCGCGCTCCCTGCGGCAATGGCCGTTGCAACGCGAGAATGCGTTGGGACACATGCTCTGGCACCAGCGGCGGAAAGCCCCCCGCCTCATCGCCGACATGGCCCGCAGACGTCGCCGGAGCAGCGCGTGACGTCGTGCGCGGGCCCGTCTCCTGAGACGGCATGAAGGTGGGAGCCGAGAGTGGCACAGCGGCCCGCTGCTGCTCCATCAGTTTGGTGATGTGCGATCGCTGCAACGGACCCCGCAGATACGACAGCGCCCACCGCGTCTGAAAAATCACTGGCTGGCTCTCGTGCACGTTGTGCATCAAGAACACCCGCTTGCCCAGCGCCGAGAGGATGCGTTCCATCGACGCGCGATCAAACTCCGATCCCGCCGCCGCCGAGGCCCCTTCCAGTCCGTCCAGCACCCTCAGCTTGTCGCGCTCCGTCTGCAGCCGTCCCAAAAACCACGTCCCCGTATTCGACAGCCCTTTGTAATCCAGGTCTACCGGGTTCTGCGTCGCCAGCACGCATCCCACACCAAAGGCCCTTGCCTGTTTCAGCAACGTCAACATTGGCTGCTTGCTCGGCGGATTCGCCGACGGTGGAAAGTAGCCAAAGACTTCGTCCATGTAAAAAATGGCCCTCAGACTTGAGGTCCCTGCTTGCGACCGGACCCACGTCAGCAGTTCATTCAGGAAGATCGTGACGAAGAACATCCGCTCGGCATCAGTCAAATGCGCGATGGACAGAATGCTGACCCGCGGCTTGCCGGCCGCTGTCATCAGCATCCGACCAATGTCTAGCGGCTCTCCCTGCATCCACGCGGAGAAACCCGGAGACGCGAGCAGATTGTTCAATTGCATCGACAGCTTCACGCGATCCTCAGGCGGAAACACCAGATCAAGATCCATAAAGCCGATCTTGTCGAAGCCCGGCGTCTGAATCAGGCGAATCAACTGTCCCAGATTCACATCCTGTCCCGACATCCATTGATTGCCGACAATGTGCGACAACAGGATGTGCTCGCGACTACGAATCGGGTCGGCCTCAATACCCAGCAGCGTCAGAACTCCACTCACGGCCGCCGAAATCCGTTCCCGCAGCGCATCCGAATCCTGCAGAATGGCGGCCGGCGGCGCAGAGAACGATCGCAGCACCGTCAACGGCAATCCCGCATTGCTGCCGGGGGTATAAATGGAGAACTCTGCCGCGTTCTTCAGGCGCGCGATCCGTTCCCCCGACTGGTCCCAGTCAGCCAGTCCGTCCCGCCACTGCCGGGCGACCCGCACCGCATGTTCGTCAGGCGTGACTCCATTCCGCAGCGCTTCATCTTCATCAATCCACGGACGGAAATTGGCCGGTGCCAGGTCGGGGAACGTCAGCAGCAGGTTACCAATGTCCCCTTTGGGATCGATGGCAATGACGGGAACCCCATCGATGGCTGCCTCTTCCAGCAGCGACAGGCACAGCCCGGTCTTGCCACTGCCCGTCATCCCCACGCACACTGCATGGGTGGTGAGATCCTTGCTGTCATACAGCGTCAGTGCGTCGGTCAGCGACTTGCGCTCCAGATCGTACTCGCGTCCCAGATAGAACGAGCCCAAACGCTCATAGTCACTCACGATCGCACTTTCCTGTCAATTCTGTGGCCGATGTCCCGCCATCACCCCCGGAAATCTCGCGGAGAATAGCAGGTCATAACAACGGACTGAATAGTCGGGCCAGATCGTAGCTCAGCTTTCGCCCCCACGACTCTGCTTCCAGCATCTCCGGCTGAACACGAGTGCTTTGCTGCAGATAGCCCTGTTGCTTCCCGGCCACCTCCCACGCAGCAAACTGGGAATACAACAACAGGTTGATTTCGTAGTTCAAGCGGAACGATCGCACGTCATAGTTCCCCGATCCCGCCAGCGCGAACCGGTCGTCGACGGTCATCGTCTTGGAATGCAGCAGGCCCGGCTCAAACCAGTACAGTTCCACGCCCGCATCGAGCAACTCGGAGAAGTACCCGCGGGACGCCGCCCCGACCAGCCATTGATCGCTCCGCCGCGGCACTACCAACTGCACTCGCACGCCGCGATGAGCGGCCGTCGTAATCGCATCCAGCAGCGGCTGATCTGGCACAAAGTACGGCGTGGTGATCGTGATCTGCTTGTCCGCCTCGTAGATCGCCAGGTTCACAATGCGACGGAACCCCTCCAGCGGATCGGTCGGACCACTGGGAAAGGCCTGAATGGTCTGGTCACCGCAAGCTTCCGGCTCAGGAAAAATTTCCGGTGTATCCAATCGCTCCAGCGTCTCAAAGAACCAGTCCGACACAAAGATCGACTGCAGTTCTGTGACGATCGGACCGCGCAGCCGCACCGTCATGTCGAGCCACACCAGATTCTTGGTGCCATAATCGGGATCGACAATATTCTGAGAACCGGTGTGACACGTTCGGCCATCAATCACGGCAATCTTCCGATGGTTGCGCAGATCAATCCGCGACAGACGTCGACGAAACAGGTTGACAGGAAGTGCTTCTTGCACCTGCACACCTCCAGCGCGCAACTCGTCGGCAAACTCTCGGAAGAAA
>JBGSIP010000038.1:0-7214 GCA_041742495.1 Planctomycetaceae bacterium | reverse complement strand
AACCACGTCGTCTTCGAGAATGCGGGGGAACTTGCCATGCAATTCCCAGGAGGAGAAGAACGGAGACCAGTCGATGAACTCCCGCAGCGTCGACAACGGGAAGTCGTTTAACACTTGCAGGCCCAGTTTGCCCGGACGCGGGAGGTCGACGGTGGCCCAGTCGGTCTCAAAGCGCCGCGCGAGGGCATCGGCGTAGGGGACGAGCGTCTTCTGCTGCCGCTCCCCAAAGGCTTTGCGATCACGATCCTGCGCAAGCTGGTTCTCAGCAATGAAGGCGTCGCGAACATCCTTGTCCAGCAGCTTCTCGACCACCGGGACCGAGAGTGAAGCATCCTTCACGTGGACGACGGGCTGCTGGTAATGCGGGGCAATTTTGACCGCGGTGTGACGCGCCGAGGTGGTGGCTCCACCGATGAGCAGCGGCTGCGTCATGCCGCGACGCTGCATCTCCTTCGCCACGCCAATCATCTCCTCCAGCGACGGGGTGATCAGTCCGGACAGGCCGATGACATCGGCACCCACGGTGATCGCCTGGTCGAGGATCTTCTCCGTCGGGACCATCACCCCCAGATCGATGACCTCAAAATTGTTGCACTTGAGAACCACTCCGACGATGTTTTTGCCAATGTCGTGCACATCCCCCTTCACGGTTGCAATCAGGAATGTGCCCCGCGTTGTGGAGACTGCGCCAGACTTCTCTGACTCCATGAACGGCGTGAGATAGGCAACCGACTTCTTCATGACGCGGGCGCTCTTGACCACCTGCGGCAGAAACATCTTGCCGGCACCAAACAGTTCACCCACGACGCTCATGCCATCCATGAGCGGCCCTTGAATGACGTCGAGCGGACGCGGGTACTTCTGACGAGCCTCTTCGGTGTCGGCATCAATGTGATCGCTGAGCCCCTTGAGCAGGGCATGCCGCAGGCGTTCCTCGACGGTTCCGTTACGCCACTCTTCTTCGCGGGCAACGTCGACTCCCTTGTTCTTGACCGTCTCCGAGAAGGCGAACAGGCGTTCGGTGGCGTCGGGGCGCCGATTGAGCAGGACGTCTTCGATGTGAACGAGCAGTTCCTTGTCAATCTCTTCGTAGACTTCCAACTGGCCGGCATTGACGATGCCCATATCCAGCCCGGCCTGAATGGCGTGGTACAGGAAGGCCGCATTCATGGCCTCGCGAACCACATCGTTGCCGCGGAACGAGAAACTGACGTTGCTGACTCCGCCGGACGTCTTTGCTCCGGGGCATGTGGCCTTGATGCGGCGGATCGCGTCGAAGAATTCCACCGCGTAGTTGTTGTGCTCTTCGATTCCGGTTCCCACGGTGAGAATGTTGGGATCGAAGATGATGTCTTCGGGGGGGAAGCCAGCCTGTTCGGTGAGCAGCTTATACGCCCGCTGACAGATTCGGACCTTGTCGTCGGCGAGTACGGCCTGACCGGTTTCGTCAAAGGCCATGACGACAGCGGCCGCGCCATAGGCGCGAATTTTGCGAGCCTGTTCGAGAAACTGGGCCTCCCCCTCTTTCATGCTGATGGAGTTGACGACCGGCTTCCCCTGCACGTTCTTGAGCCCGCGTTCGATGACCGACCACTTCGAACTGTCGATCATGATGGGAACGACGATATCGCCATCGTCGGAGATCAGCCGCAGGAATTTCTCCATGCAGGCTTCGCTGTCGAGCAGGCCTTCATCCATATTGATGTCGATCATGTTGGCGCCCCCTTCGACTTGCTCGCGGGCGATCGATAATGCTTCTTCGTATTTCTCTTCCTTGATGAGGCGTGCGAATTTGCGCGATCCAGTGACGTTCGTCCGCTCGCCAATCATCTGGAACGTGCTTTCCGGACGGATGACCATGCGCTCCAGGCCCGAATAGGTCGACAGCGACTGGTGTGGGGGGGGGACGCGCGGGCGGACATCGCGCACGGCATCGGCGATGCTGCGGATATATTCCGGCGTGGTGCCACAGCACCCGCCCACAATGCTGACCCACCCCTGCTCGGCAAACTCGCGCAGGTTGGCGGCCACCTCACGGGGATTGGAATCGAAGCCCCCCATGCCGTCGGGCATGCCCGCGTTGGGATAGCAACTGATATGGCTATCGGCCATCCCGGCGAGCGATTCCATATACGGACGCATCTGGGCGGGCCCCAGTGAACAGTTCAGGCCGACCGCAAACATCGGGTAGTGCGACACGGCAGCGTAAAAAGCCTCGACCGTCTGCGAGGTCAGCGTGCGTCCGCCGGCAAAGATCGTCCCTGAAACAATCACGGGCACTTCGGTCACGCCAGAATTGAAAACCTGCCGAATGGCATAGAGGCAGGCCTTCATATTCAGCGTGTCGAAGGACGTCTCCGGCAGCAGGATGTCGCAACCGCCGGCGAGCAGTCCACGGATCTGTTCGGCATAAGACTGCCACATGGCGTCAAAGTCGACCGGTCGCGTGCCGGGGCCGTCGGGGTTCATCGACAGCAGAAACTTCGTCGGGCCAATGCTCCCCGCGACAAACCGGGGACGATCGGGTGTGGACAGGGCATCGGCGGCGCGACGGGCAATCTCGGCGGCAGCCTTGTTGACTTCGAAGCAGCGCTCCGCAAGTTGGAATTCGTCGAGGTTCAACACGTTTGCGTTGAACGTGTTCGTCTCGATGATGTCCGAGCCTGCTTCGAGATAGCGGCGGTGAATGCTCTCAATGAGCGCGGGCTGCGTGAGGCACAACAGATCATTGGCGTTTTTGAGGTCCGCCGGGTGCTTGGCGAAGATCTGGCCACGATAGTCGGCTTCGCTGAGCCGCTCGTCGAGAATGAGCGAGCCCATCGCCCCATCGAGCAACAGAATGCGCTCGGACAAGAGGGTGTTGAGAACGTCAGCAGTCGTTTGGCGGGACAGGTCAGGCACGGGAGGAGAGGATCTTTCTCAACTTGGAAAACAGACCGCAGATCGCCTTAGACGGCATCATCTCGATAAGCACTGTTTGCTGGACGGATTGGTCGCACCCATCAAACGAACGGTCAGCGGCGATGGGCAGTCCAATTGTGATTCCTCAACGACCTTGAGAGTCGCCAGTGACGCTCGGCACTCTGGCAGTGAGCACACACCGACGTAATGCTCTGGCCAGTTTTGACCGGAACTGCCAGGCGATGCTCTTCGCCTGGCAATCCAGCGGATTACCGGACTGCCGGTGAGCTGAGTCCCAGGGCGTCGAGGATGCGTTCGCAGGCTTGCGATTTGTTCAACGCGTAAAAGTGGATGCCGGGAACTCCGGCGTCGAGCAGTTCGCGACATTGCTCAATCGCGAACTCCACGCCAATTTCAAACTGCGCTTCCTTGTCGTCCTGCACCGCTTCCAGCCGCTGAGCCAGTTCCTCCGGGAAGGTGGCCTGGCACATGGCGGCGATGCGTTTGATGCGCGCAAATTCAGTGACCGGCATAATCCCGGGGACAATCGGCAAGTGAACCCCACGCACAGCACAAGCGTCACGAAAGCGGAAATAAACGTCGTTCACGTAGAACAACTGGGTGAAGGCCGCATCGGCACCGGCATCGACCTTCCGAACGAAGTGGTCCAGATCGGATTGGGCGTCGGGCGACTCCGGGTGACGCTCTGGGTAAGCGGCGACTCCGACTCCAAAGGGGTGCGGTTGCGAACGAATCAGCGCGACCAGCTCATTGGCGTAGCGGAGTCCGTTTTCGGCCGCCTGAAATCCGGTTTCGCCCTGAGGGGCGTCCCCCCGCAGAGCCATGATATTGGGGATGCCGGTGGCGTGCGCCTGCGCGAGCCATTCGCACAGATCAGCCTGGCTCGATCCGACGCACGTGAAGTGGGCCGTGGTGGGCAGGCCGTAGCGATCCATGACCTCCCGGCAAATGTCCAGTGTGCGACTGCGCGTGGAGCCCCCGGCTCCGTAGGTGCAGGAGACAAATGCCGGCTGGTACTTCTGCAGGCGATCGAGGGTTTCCCACAGTAGTCGGTCGCCATCCGGCGATTTGGGTGGGAAGACTTCGATCGAAATGGCGGGCTGCCCGTGGCCGTAGACTTCCGAAAGCTTCATGACATCGACAGTTCGGTGATTCGGGAAGCAGGGAACCGGAGGCTTTCCGGGTGCCCCGCGGAGCAGACATTCTGAAACAGACGCGGACGCTGGCAGAGGCAACTGGGAGGACGTCGACTGTCGCGGCGAGCTGTCGACCGGGCGAAGCGGGCCGCTGCAGCCAAAAGTATGGCGGTGGTGCCGGCCTGTCGCCAGATGCGGGGTCAAATTCTGCGCCGAAACGCCGCAGTTAGGTTCTTGTTTCCGCCAGTGTAGTGTCCTATTCTCTGAGGTCACGCGCAGAGCGTCAGTTCTGGCTGCATGTTCCGGGCGGCTGCGACTTGCGAATTCGCCAGTCCCCATGTTTCTGCAAGGGAATTTACAGGTTATGTCGACTACGGAATCTCTCTCTTACCGCGTTGCGGACATGGGTCTGGCCGACTGGGGTCGCAAGGAAATCGAGCTGGCCGAGGTCGAAATGCCCGGCTTGATGGCTCTGAGGGAAAAATATGGGCCGAAAAAGCCGCTGAAGGGAGCCCGCATCGCCGGCTGCCTGCACATGACCATTCAGACCGCCGTGCTGATTGAGACGCTGGTCGAACTGGGAGCCGAAGTCCGCTGGTCCAGTTGCAATATTTTTTCGACGCAGGATCACGCGGCTGCCGCTGTGGCAGCCGCGGGTGTCCCCGTGTTCGCTTGGAAGGGTGAAACGGAAGAAGAGTTCAACTGGTGTATCGAGCAGACGTTGTTCTTCGCGGACGGCCAGCCGCTGAACATGATTCTCGATGACGGTGGCGACCTGACGATCATGGTGCACGAGAAGTTCCCCGAACTGCTCAAGGGGATCAAGGGTCTGTCGGAAGAAACGACGACCGGCGTGCACCGCTTGAACGAGATGTTGAAGGCTGGCAAGCTGGGCGTGCCTGCGATCAACGTGAATGACTCCTGCACCAAGGCCAAGTTCGACAATCTGTATGGCTGTCGGGAGTCGCTGGGTGATGGCATCAAGCGGGCCACTGATATCATGATCGCCGGGAAGGTCGTGGTGATCTGCGGCTATGGCGATGTGGGTAAGGGCTGTGCGGCATCGATGAAGGGGCTGGGTGCCCGCGTCGTGGTCACCGAAATTGACCCGATTTGCGCTCTGCAGGCCGCGATGGAAGGTTACCAGGTCACCACGATTGAAGACGTCGTGCAATTTGCCGACATCTTCGTGACGACCACGGGCAACATCGACGTCATTCGGGCCGAACACCTGGATGCCATGAAGAATAATGCCATTGTCTGCAACATCGGTCACTTCGACAGCTAAATCCAAGTGGCCTATCTCAACGGCCGGCAGGATATCCAGAAGGTCGAAATCAAGGACGACTCCATCGTGGGTGGTCCCGTGCACCGGTATGTCTACCCGAATGGCAAGGGGATTCTGGTGTTGGCCGAAGGCCGCCTGGTGAACCTGGGTTGTGCGACAGGGCACCCCTCGTTCGTCATGTCGAACAGCTTCACCAACCAGGTGCTCGCCCAGATCGAGTTGTGGGAAAACGCTCAGAACTACGAGATTGGTGTCTACATTCTGCCCAAGCATCTGGACGAAGAAGTCGCCCGTTTGCACCTCGAGAAGATTGGTGTCAAGCTGACCAAGCTGAGCCCCGAGCAGGCCAAGTACATCGGCGTGTCGGTGGCCGGTCCGTTCAAACCCGAGCACTATCGGTACTAAAGGTTCGGTGTTCTGGCTGCGGTCGAAATTGGTGCCGTCAAAGGCAATTGATCGCAGCGGGAATAGTCGACGGCGTGTGAAAAATGTGTTACAAGGGGCAGCCGGGCGATTCGTCCCCCGGATGCCCCTGTTTTGCTGGTAGAACCATCGCGATGGGTCATTGCGATGATCCGTCGAGGTGGGGTGTGAGAACCGAGACGCACGTGTTACAGCGTGGCGTTTCATTCAGTTTTGCGGTGGTAGAGAATGCCCGCCCAAGTGGCGGAATTGGCAGACGCGCTAGGTTGAGGGCCTAGTGGGGATTACACCCCGTGCAGGTTCGAGTCCTGTCTTGGGCATTTTCCCTCCACATGCAAAACAGGCACGCTGGGCAGACGGGTCCGCGTGCCAACACGGGTCGACCGCTCGACTCAAACGCTCTCGACGGCTCGCTACGGGCGAGTCGTTGCTTCCGCGGCGAAAATGCCGTCCGGCGGGAATGGCTGGCGCTCAGTCGTGGTATTCGCCCAACGCAATGCTCAGTTCGACCGGGGCCCCCTGACGTTCGAGCCGCAACTCCACGATCTCGCCAGGCGTTTGGCGACCAATGTACTCCGCCAGCGACTCGAACGTTGTCAGCAGTCGACCGTCGACTTGCAGCAGGCGGTCCCCGCTGCGAATTCCGCCCAAGTCCGCCGGTGATCCAGGTTCGACAAACCAGATGACGGAATCGTCACCCAGCGCAGGATTGCTGGCGACTCCCAGAAACGACGCACCACGCCACGTGACCTGTGGGGAGTGAGGCAGACTGCGCAGGGCCTGCAATTGCTCGGAGGTCATTCCACTCGCGCGGGTGACCATGATGCGGGTCCATTGCGGGGACTTGTCGATCAGTGTTTGCCACCCCGTCGCTGTGACTTGAGTACCGTTCAGGCTGACGGAATCGAGTTCCGGAAAACTGCGGACCAGTTGCGCCAGGTTGTCATCTGTGAGCGGCAGATCGCGGCCGTCGATGGCAAATGGTTCCGGGCACCAGCCATCAGTCGAGAGGTCCAGGTAACTGGCTGCGGCCAGCACAAAGCCATAGCAGCCATCCCGGCTATAGACACGGGCCCCCTCGTGTTCCCAATGAGCGATCTGTTGAATCGTCAACCAGGTGGGGAGGTACGCGGAGGCCGCCAGGAGCACGAACGTCAACGCGCCCAGCAAATAAACCCACACCGGAGCATGGTGTGCCACCGGCCGGCGAATCGCCGCTGGCGTTTCGTCAGACTCTGGGGTTGCATCAGGTGACGATTGTATAGACATTGGGGACATCGCTGAGAATGGCCCTGCCGACGGATCGGCGTGGTGGCCTGCGGAAAGCGTTCCAGGACAGCAGTCTCGCGGATGACGGCCGAAACTCAACACCCAGCGCGACTCCTCGCGAAGATTGTCTCGGGCGGTCAAACCGGCGTCGACCGGGCGGCGCTCGACGTGGCGAT
>JBGSIP010000037.1:0-7465 GCA_041742495.1 Planctomycetaceae bacterium | reverse complement strand
GCGCCGTTCGTCTCCCGCACCCGCCACGGTTGCAACAGCCGATCGGTCAGGCTGTTGGCCGTGCCGTAGTCGTAGAAGATCTGCCGCAGATTGGGATATTTGAGCACCGACATGCGGGCTCCATTCGTCAAGAAGCCGCCGCTGGCTGTGAGGTCGTAGGTGTACTGTACCTTCGGCGTCGTCCCGGTGACCACCCCCTGATGCGACTGATTGCCAACGAGGGGCTGCGAGAGCTGGTCGTACAGGAACGTCAGCTGATTGGCGACATTGCTCGTATTCGCCGGGTCGCTGGCAACCTGCTTCGGGCTGTACTACCCCGGTGTACCGCGTTGCATTGGATCGCCGTATCGAGCGAATTTGACGTCCACCGCTCTGCGTTTGAAATGATTCTTTCGACAAAGCTTGGCCAATCCCGGTCCCAGCCACTCGCCGGGAAGAAAGTGAATGTTCTCAATCCAGATCAGGTCACAAGTAAACTGCTCCTTCGGTAGCGCAAAGCGATCACAATACTCCTCATATTGGATAGCACGCCCGCACCGATTGCGTTGGTCACATAGGCCCCGACAGCGTTCGACGAACGAGATGTTTGGATCATTCTCGGGAACAAACACTAGCCAGCTAGAATATGGAAGGACCCTATCTTCGACGAACCACAGGATTGCTCTCTCTTCAGGTTCGACCTCTTCCACAAATAGCCTCAGCAGATGATCGCCGGCTGGCGTTCGCATGAATTCGCCGACTGCTGGTCCGTGTCTCGGAGTGCGCTGAAGCGGAAACGGGTTGTTCAACATGCGGACTCCCGTACGTGTCTCTATCTCGCTTCGCCAGTCGTTGAAATCCTTGTAGTGAAGAGTGATCTGTTCAATGTTTTCTAGGGTCACCTCCACCATCAGGCCACGCTCTTCGAGGCGATCCGCACTCTCGTTCAGGGCGGCGTGCGTTGTAGAGATCCAGTGAGGGGCGAAGTGATACGCACTCATCGATTGGGGCAGGTCGACCAACCATTTGATCTTGCCATTTCGATTCGCGGGGTTCGAGCAATACAGCCATGTGATGTCTTCAGGTGTGAGACCATACTTCCGACAAAACTTTACCGTTTTGGCCTCTCGCTCGGTGTGCAGTCGGACAGCCTCACTCTTTGTCAGTGATTGGCAAGGGTATCGAAAAGAGGAAGTCATTGAATGTATCACCTCGAAATGATTGCCGAAGCTACCTGTACTTGTTTGGCACGGAGCAGCGCGATGAAGCTATCGGTTCCCCCGCGTTCTCCTCGCAGCAGTCACAGCAGACAACTGACCCGGATTGATCGCCAAGTGCTTCGGTTCCCGGCGGGATGTCTTTATGATACACATTTCAGTGCGTGCCAGAGCAGGTAGTTGCGGGAGTCGGCTGCCTCGAGTCATAGTCAAGCCCAAATTCGTAGCCGATGGCCTCGTCAACATCGAGGTAAGGGCCTTGAGAGTCGCAAGACGGCAAGTGTGGGAATCGCTCGGCGCATGTCTTTCCCTTCTCCTTTGGGCATTCTTTGGGTAGGCCATCTCCATCGGGAACGGGAGGAGTGTCGGGTGGTGGTGGAGCATCAGGGGGCGGCAGCGGCGGGGTTCCGGACCCACCGCCGCACGGTGGATTCTGGTACCACCAGTCAAAAACATCTCCTAAAATTGGCCCTGTGATTGGTCGTGCGAAGTAGTCAATCGCTCCTCCGATAAGGATACCGCCACCGATGGCGTCTCCAATAGGCAACGGTCCATCTGCTGCGGCACACGTCCCTGCAGTTCCAACTACTCCTCCCGTCCCTGGAGCAATTCGTGGAATCCAGGTACGGGGCGGCATCTTGGGAGCAGGTTGGAAACCATGCGGATCGTTCCGATCAGGAGTGAACCCGTTTCGATTCACATTCGCCCCATCGACATACCCCAGCGGGTCGCGATTCACGAACCGCCCCGTGGACCCATCGTAAAACCGGTTGCGGAACTGGTATAGCCCGGACTCCGCATCAAACTGCCGGCCGGTAATAGTGTGTTCCCAGTCCACGTCGGACACGTTGTCGCTGTCGGCGGTGAAGTTGGCGTCCAGAATCTGCAGCTTGCCGTACGGGTTGTACTGGCAGGGGCTAGCCCCTGCACCCGGTGCCTGCGGCAGCCTCACCTCTGGGCCGGCACATAGAGAAGCCGTTAGCGGCAAGCAGGGTCAGGGTGCTTCGAGGCTTGCGGAGAGTTGTCGAGCGTGCCGTTGGCGTCGGTGTCGCGGGTGCGCAGGATGAGATCGTCGATGTACCGCGTCCCCCACGTCCACTGGCGGTCGGCGGTGGTGGCCGTATCGACGCGCTCCTCAAGCAACTTCGAACTGTCTGCACACTTTCGCAGTAACCAGGATGCCACCGGCGAGCTCTGGGCTATCTCGTTGCCCCTACTGTCATGGGCAAGGGAAGGCGTCGTGGTTGCCGAGGTCTGATTCGGAGTAGATTCGCGCATGTACAAGGCTGTAAGGCATCCACCACGAACCAATCCTCGCAGGACCGAATGCCAAAGTGCGACCCAGGCACGCCGAGACTCTTCGTTGGATGCCACTCCAATTTGGAAATGTGCCGAGCTCCTGATTAGAAAGTATTATTGTGTCTCCTCTACTCGAGATGCCACAATATGCGGTGCACGGAGGCGAGATGAAATGATAGAAATATGCTGAGAGCAGCATGCCCTCGCGAGTTAACGACAAGCCCTCGCGAGACTCTGTCCAGCCAGGGTGCGGGAAGAGCTCGCGAACGTCTTCACAGTAGGATTCTTCACGATTCAGAAGAGACATGTATTCAGCTGCGAACTCTTCAAACGGCGCGATAATTCGCCACTCGAGCAGTTTCTCAATCGATTCTTGCACTGCAGGCGAAGAAAGTCCTCGAACGAAAAACGGGCCCATGCACGAGATATCTTCCTCTCGTGTTAACTTCAGGCACAGAGCGGCGAGGTCGTCCCGGGAACTTGCGGCGCTCGAGCCGCATGTTAGCAGAGTATGGAGACAAAACAGGGACCATTCTTTCTGGCCCGAAAGTATGCGGCCAAGGGATTCCAATAACCGCGAAGTCGCCTCGAGTCGCAGCCACTCTTGGCCTTCCGGTTCAGCAGGCGCGTTCATATGCCATCCGTATTCGAGAGATTGTGAAGGATAGAGCTACCGTTGGAGATGTTTCGGGTTACCATTGCATTTGTTCGAAATCACAGGTCCGGTGGTGGCCGTATCCACTCGCTCTTCGAGCAACTGCCAACTGTCGGCCCAGTACGCATGCCGCGTCTGGGTGAGCGTCCCGCCCGTATAGAGTTCCTTCACAATCCGGCGGTTCAGGCCGTCGTATTCATAGGCGGCAATCGTCACGTTGGACCCATCCGTCACCTTGACCAGCCGGTTCCACGCATCGAACACGTACTTCTGCGTCGTCGCCTCATCCCCCGGCTTGGGGCCGGCTGTCAGGTTGCCCGCGGCATCGTGAACGGGGTCGACCGAACTGCAATAAATGTATAAGAGCCGGAGAAACGAGAGGGACTCGCCGCAACTAGCCAGTTTATCTGCGGGCCAGACCCGCGAGCCACAATGTGTCGATTACAGCGCCGACGCTGTTTGGCTTCGGAATGATGATGTCACCATGGAGAATGTGCCCTCGAATTCCGTTGCTTCCACGAAACAAAATGCCGAGATTGTCGCCCGAGCGTTTCGCTATTTCCTGTTTAAACTCGTCCATCGACATCGTGCAGTCGGACTGCCAATCAATCAAGGAATACGGCCACTCACAAATTAACCAAGGTGTGTCTTTGTCTGGATTCTCAAGATCGGCCAGGACGAGGACGAAGCCGGCGTGCCGCGTTGAGTCGAAGGCATATTCGTGCCTTGGTCGAAATAGGTGTGGCATCGGCGCGGTAGGTGGAAACGGCGGACGACCTTCTCGTAAGGCATCGTTGACAATTCGTTCAAACCACTTGTCAAAACATCTGCCGCTGTCGGTAGTCGCCAGGGATAGTTGGTACGACAATTGGTATTCCAGACCTTCAAGCTCGCCATACTTCGCGGAACGATGCAATGAGTTGTAGTTACCAATTGTTGCGGTGACGACAACAGTCGCAACGACGATCATTGTGATGATACCAAGCACAGAAACAATCATGCCGAATCGGGACCCGCGAGGGCTAAGGGACTTCATACCACCCTCCGCCTGGATTCACGCCGCATCCCTGGCCTGGCACAATTCCATCAAGTATCAGTCCATGGGCTGTTTCGACGGCCGTGATCACGTCGTCTCGCAGTCGAAGTGAGTCTGGATCTTCGTTGCCACCGCAGATCAGTGCATGGCATTCTGTATAGTCAGTTCCACAGAAGCTTGGATCATCCAGCGAAGTGAAATGATATACGGCAATACCGTCAGGGCAGTTTACTACTACAATGATACAGGTCTCTGCCCCTGCTGCGCCAATTGGCTCAGTTGTAGCCGGAGGGTACCTTTTGTTGGTTCCCCCCAAGACACCAATTGGCCCCTTCGGATTGCCAGCCCGGGGAGCAGTTCCGCCTGGCGGCGGACGGAGAGTGCCTGACTTGGGAGGCGGTGAAAACAGTCTCGGCAACGGGAGGATCCGGTTCCCATTTGTTCCTTCAATTGGGCGAGCCCCGGGCAAGGGAAATTCAGGCTTTATGGGTGGCGGTTCCCACTCGGGTCCCCCGACCCCAAAGGGATGAAGGCCGCTCGAATCCATCCCCCCGACCACAAACCACCCGCGATACACATTCGCCCCATCGACATACCCCAGCGGATCGCGGTTCACGAACCGCCCCGTTGACCCATCGTAGAACCGGTTGCGGAACTGGAGCAGCCCGGACTCCCGGTCAAACTGCCGACCGGTAAAAGTGTGTTCCCAGTCCACGTGGCTGAAGTCATTGATGTCGGCGATGAAGTGGGCTTCTTTGTCGTGGGGCTGCGGATTGATGGTGTCGCTCATCGGTGCGAGCCGTTACGGATCCTCGTTTGGCGGCAGCCGGTTGTAGCTGACTGAGACGTCGTAGGTGTCCTGTCCCCATTGCCGCAGCAGGTTGGCCAGGCGGAGCAGATCCTGGCGAGCGGCGGGGTCGGTGGCGAGGTTGTGCATTTCGTCGGGGTCGTGCGAAAGGTCGTAGAATTCAATCTCAGGGACCACACCGCCGAGGGTTTGTGGGTCTTGTTCCGCGAGGATGCGGAACAGTTCCGGGAAGTCGGCTTTCACGCGGACGGTTTCGTCATACGTGCGGTTGCCCCAGGTCTTCCACTCCCTGGAATCGGCGTTGACCTGGCGCCAAGCGGTCCCGGTCTGTTCGCGGTAAATCAGCTTCCAGCGCCCATCGCAGACGCTGCGTTCCTGCATGCCATCGTTGGGCAGGTTGCCGCGGTTGGAGATCTCTGCAAAGACGGCCGCGCGGAGGGAGGCCGGGGCGGCGGTCGCTTCGCGCACTACGTCGGCGAGCGAAACTCCGTGCAGGGGAGTGGGTACGGGGGGAAGGCCGATCAGGTCAAGTACGGTGGGAAGGAAGTCGAGCTCACTGGCGAGTGCGTCGGTGGTGACCCCGCGGCGGAGCCCCGGCCCACTGATGATGAGCGGCACGCGCAGACCCAGATCGTGGAGGGTCATTTTGCCGTGCTGAAACGTGGGACCGTGGTCGCCCAGATAGATGATGTACGTGTTGTCGCGCTGGCCGGCTGCGTCCAGCGCCTCCAGTGCATCCTGCGTGATGCGATCGACTTCTTCGATGCCGGCCAGGTACTCCGACCAGTCCTGTCGCACCACCTGGGTCTCTGGGAGGAACGCGGGGAGACGCACTTCGGCAGGATTGACCCGGATTTTCACTTTGTCGCTGTTGGGATAGGGGCGATGCGACTGCGGGATGTTGTACAGCAGAAACCACGGGCGCTTGCCGGCCCGGGAAATGAATTCGGCAACGTTCTGCCGGTCGTTGTGTTTGAGGAATTCGTCGTAGGGAAATTTTTCAACCGGGGCCACGTGCAGTTTGTGGGAGACCCCCTGGTAGTAGCCGGCGTGGTGCAGAAGTGTTGTCAGAGTCACGATTTCCGGTCGTATCCGATTGCTGTTGTAGAGCGGATTGCGAGTCTCGGCGGGGGTCAGTTCGCTCGCCGGTTTGTGGTAATTGACGGTGTTGTTCAGTATTCCGTTCACGTGATTGTGCAGCCCGGTCATCAGCGCTGCCTTGGAGGCCGAACAAACGGGGTAGGCGACGAATGCATTCCGGAATACAGTTCCGGTTTCTGCCAGGCGATCGATGTGGGGAGTGAGCAGTCCGGGAGTTCCCAGACAGCTCAGATGGGCCCCCTGATCCTCGGCCAGAACGAACAGAATGTTGGGTGGAGCTGCCGCCAAGGACGGTGCGGCCAGTGGATGCCACACCCAGCCACACAGCAGCAGCGTGATCCAGCGATGGGAGTGAGTGCGGAAATTGGGTTGCATTTTGGCGTTTCTTCAATTGATATTCTGGCGAAACTGTAACGGCTGAGACGATTGCATGGTCTTGCGGACCTTGGCAATTCGGGGCCAGGCAGTCATTGAGTAGCAGATTCAGTCCACCGTACAGAAACGTGTGCGCGTCCGGAGCAATGACTTCGGCAGTCGCGATTTTCGGTGCTGAAACGGTTGATTGACGGTGCGACTCGCACAGGAGAACCAGCATGATGTGGTCAAGGATGACCGCTCGATTCAGTCTGCCGATGTTGGGGTTCGTTGTCACGTCCGTCGCAGGGCTCGTGTCGACCTGTCAGGCAGATTCTCCCGAAAGCGCCCGCGTGCATGACGTGAGCCCGGAGGGGGTCGAGTTCTTCGAACGGCGCGTGCGTCCGCTGTTGGCCCATCACTGCCAGGAATGCCATCGGGGACAGGACCCGGCGGGCGGACTGCGACTGACATCCCGTGCCGAGGCACTGCGCGGTGGAGAATCTGGTCCTGCGATCGTGCCCGGTCAGGCCGATGCCAGCGAGCTGTTCCACGCCATCCGGTACACGCCGGACGGCTATCAGATGCCGCCGAACGGCAAACTGTCGAACGACGAAATTGCCGTGCTGCGGATCTGGATTGAAACCGGGGCAGCCTGGCCCGACAGCGATGTGCCGCCGCCGGTAGAGTCTGCCGGGCTGATTTCCGAACGTCTTGCGCACTGGTCGCTGCAGCCGGTTCGCTCTCCGCCGGTCCCTGCGGTGCAACAGCCGGAGTTCTGCAAGACGCCCGTTGATCGCTTTGTGCTGGAGCGGCTGGAACGAGCCCATCTGGCACCGAATCCCCCCGCATCGCGCGAAACATTGCTGCGTCGGTTGTCGTTCGATCTGTGCGGCCTGCCGCCCACGCCGGCGGAGGTGCAGGATTTTTGCGAGGGTGATCTCGATGCCGCCTATGAACGGACTGTCGACCGGCTGTTGGCGTCGCCGGCTTATGGCGAACGCTGGGGGCGACAC